>NZ_JAKJSO010000028.1:0-55284 GCF_050337045.1 Photobacterium kagoshimensis
TGCGAGTGCGAGGCATTGAGCTAACCTGTACTAATTGCCCGTGAGGCTTAACCATACAACACCCAAGGGGTTTTACGGACTCCATAAACGCTTGAATGCGTGTTAAGAACGATATTGAAACTAGTTAGATTTTCCCAGATTGTATTTATCGCCTGATGGCGGTGAATAACCCGAATTTGCTTGGCGACCATAGCATTATGGACCCACCTGATCCCATGCCGAACTCAGTAGTGAAACGTAATAGCGCCGATGGTAGTGTGGGGTCTCCCCATGTGAGAGTAGGTCATCGCCAGGCTTCAAATTTAGATATTCATTCTTGAACGGTGAATATCGGATAGACAGGCAACTGTTTATCACCGTGTGGAGCGGTAGTTCAGTTGGTTAGAATACCGGCCTGTCACGCCGGGGGTCGCGGGTTCGAGTCCCGTCCGCTCCGCCACTTATTCAGACAGAGTTAAGTCTTTAAAATAACTAATAGGGGTGTAGCTCCAATTGGCAGAGCAGCGGATTCCAAATCCGCGTGTTGGGAGTTCGAATCTCTCCACCCCTGCCATCTTTAAGGCTCTAGCAGAAATGCTGGAGCCTTTTTCGTTTCTAGCGTTTAGTGCTCAAGCAGCGGATTCACCGATATCGAAAATCAGCGCGTGTTGGGCGTTCGGATCTCTCCACCCCTGCCATCTTTAAGGCGCTAGCAGAAATGCTGGCGCCTTTTTCGTTTCTAGCGTTTAGTGCTCAAGCAGCGGATTCACCGATATCGACAATCAGCGCGTGCTGGGTGTTCGGATCTCTCCACCCTTGCCATCTTTAAGGCGCTAGCAGAAATGCTGGCGCCTTTTTCGTTTCTAGCGTCTAGTGCTCAAGCAGCGGATTCACCGATATCGACAATCAGCGCGTGCTGGGCGTTCGGCTCTCTCCACCCCTGCCATCTTTAAGGCGCTAGCAGAAATGCTGGCGCCTTTTTCGTTTCTAGCGTTTAGTGCTCAAGCAGCTGATTCACCGATATCGACAATCAGCGCGTGTTGGGAGTTCGGCTCTCTCCACCCCTGCCATCTTTAAGGCGCTAGCAGAAATGCTGGCGCCTTTTTCGTTTCTAGCGTTTAGTGCTCAAGCGGCGGATTCACCGATATCGACAATCAGCGCGTGCTGGGCGTTCGAATCTCTCCACTCCTGCCATCTTTAAGGCGCTAGCAGAAATGCTGGCGCCTTTTTCGTTTCTAGCGTTTAGCACTCAAGCCGCGGATTCACCGATATCGACAATCAGCGCGTGTTGGGCGTTCGGCTCTCTCCACCCCTGCCATCTTTAAGGCTCTAGCAGAAATGCTGGCGCCTTTTTCGTTTCTAGCGTTTAGTGCTCAAGCAGCGGATTCACCGATATCGACAATCAGCGCGTGTTGGGCGTTCGGATCTCTCCACCCCTGCCATCTTTAAGGCGCTAGCAGAAATGCTGGCGCCTTTTTCGTTTCTGGTGTGTGGAGGTGATGTGTTGATAGTCTTATTCAGGAAAATGAGTGCTGTTGTTGAATCTATTTCTCAGTTATTTGATACACAAGAACGACTTACAATATAGAGGCCGTTCTTTATTTTAGAGTAAAATAATTTAATTGATTTATGGTGTAGATATAAATTCTATAGATTCTTGTTTTAATTTAAGTATAGCTTGAGTATCTACTTCGCTTATTTTTCTCATGACACTATCTACATTGTAATGTGAGTAAATAACGCCATTTGAGTATATTTTATTTTCAATAAAGTATCCGGTGTCTTTATAGCTGGTTATAATGAATGAACGTTTATCATCAGGTTTGTTAGTATCTAATATATCAATGCCAGAGCTAAACGAGTTGACATCATCTTGAACGCCTAAATAGTTTTTTAATAAGGTTGGAGCAATATCTACGTGTGTTGTTGTCTTAGCTTCTTCGCTTTGTGATTTATTTTTTGGATGATAAATTATTAACGGTACTTTTGATTGGTATTTGCTATAGTTTGAACCATGCCCCCAGTGGCCAACTTTATTATCATTAAATTCTTCAGCGTGATCACCTGTAATAATAATAACGGTATTTTCAAGTTGCCCTGTTTCACGAAGCTTATTTTCTATAGATTCAAATAATGTATCAATATAGTGTAGTGAGTTTTTATATTTGTTAAATACTGCGGCGATAGATTCTTTATTGTTATTTAAAAAGGCTGACTCATTCCCTGCGACAGGAGTGTATTTTTCATTATTTTTAGGGTAGTCATAAAAACTATGTGAAGAATTATAGAAAATAAACTTAAACCAAGGTGCAATAGATTGCTCTGATAAGGAGGAGATTAATGTTTCATTTAAAGCTTTATCATTTTCGAACGGGCGGCCCTCATCTATATAGTGGTAATTATCATCATTAATTTCACCAAAAAAAATAGGCTTAAGATTAAATCGCTCTAAGTTTGTTGATGTATAAATATCAATATCATAATTTAATTCACCTAGACGCCTTGTAAGTAAGCTTTGGTTTTGTAATGGTTGAGATTGAGCATACGTTAAATATGTGGGATGCAAACCAGAAAACAATCCAAATAATCCTGATACAGTCACATTCCCACTGCTGTAGTGGTTAGTATAGTTTGTTGCTAGTTTTGAAAACTGATACATATTTGGCATAACATCAGGGGTTAAGCTATCAAATCTCCAACTTTCAAGGACGACGAGAAGAATGTTCTTTCTGTCTGCTACATCTTTAAATTTCAGTTCTTTTTTTGGGTAATCTAGGTTGAAACCTATGTTATCAGTATTAGTTTGATAATCTATATTAGGTATGACTTCAGATATATCGCTTACCAGTCCATGTGATGTTGTTGGATAGTAGTAAGGGAATACCGGGGTATGGCTTGTTATATTGGTGGTGTTGTAATAAAAAGCAACGGCGTGAATGGTCTGATTGATAATAAATATAGCCAATGCAAGCATGTTTATTAATAGGGTTTTACGATCTTTGTTGTTAATCAATATCGGGAAGAAATTAAAAACAAACACAATTGCAGTTACTACGCCTGCTAATAATAAAGCCCCAAAAGAGAATCCAAACCCTTTAAAATCCTTAATGACCATTTCTAAAAATACAATGTCAATATGGAAGTTATAAACCTTGAAAACCGCTAAGTTAGTTAAAAGGAATAGGTCTAATATAGATTTTAAACTTAAAGATAAGTAAACCCCTGCTCTCCATATGTGAAGTACAGAGCAAAATATGGGAATTAATAAAACTAGAGTGTAATAATAAAGAGGTATGCTATACAAATAGATAGTATCTATTATACCAATAGTATCAAAAGACATGGTAGCGTAAGATAAAGCAATGACAATCGTTAGTAAGCCACTAAATAAAAATGTGTTATAGGTTTCTTTTAGGTTAATTATCACTTGCTGAAGAGGGTTTAATAGAAAGCTGATGTTATCGTTTTCTTTCATATGAATACCTAAGTAACATATTTATTAAAAGCGATAATCCTAGCACGAAATATTCATTGTTAGGTGCATAAATCAGCTTTTAAAGTAAGAAAACTCTATTTATTTCATCTTTGAGTATTAATGACTTAGTGAGTATTACTTTATTACACCACTGACAAAAACAATAACTATCGCTTTTTAATTGGATGATTATTGAGTGAATAAAAGTACTTACTCTATTTCATATGCATCTAATGTTTATTTATCGCTTGAGTCGATGTTTTTCTAACGGCGTTGGCACTATGAGGGAATGTTGTTAGTACTTTGAGTATTTAACGCTTTCTGGTTTACAAAACATATCATCGTTGGAGTCAGTACATTGATCGTTGTTTTATTGTTGGAAGGGGAGCTTAACAAAATAAACAATGATGATTGCCTAAAGTTAGTGTGGAAAAAGCATAGGAGGTGCTATCTTGTGATTTTCATATATAAAAACTGGAACGACTATGCCTCACCTTCGTTTTCGTGCAATCGATGCGCAACATGTTCAAGCGATCTCCACTCAGCTTGTTGATGCGTTACAGCCATTGATGAATTGCCCACGAGAAGATTTTACGATAGAACATATCCCTTCAACTTTTGTTTTTGACGGTAAGGTTTCTCAAGCATATCCTTTTGTCGAAGTCTTTTGGTTTGATCGTGGCCAAGAGGTACAAGATGCTGTTGCTGTACATCTGACGACACTTGTCCGTCAGGCGATGACAAACGAGAGCCAAGATGTCGCTGTTATTTTTACTGCGCTAACACCAAGTGCTTATTATGATAATGGCGAGCATTATTAATAGGTGCGCGGTAAGATACGTCGATAAGTGACGCTACTGTTAGATAAAGCATAAGTGAGAACTTATGCTTTTTTATTGGAGGTAAAATGGCGCGTTATATTCGAATTTTAATTGTCACAGGTGTTCTACTGGCAGCGGGTACCGTTGGTTTTACTGAATGGTCATTTAAGGTGACACAAACCCCAGAATTGGCGACCAATATTAAAACAGTAATGCCTAAGTATTCCTATAATTGCATCACGAAACAGAACGTTTTGCCGCTTGATGTTGATGGTAAATTACATGTGACTGTGTGGAATATTTATAAGCAGCAAAGAGACAATTGGCAAACAGCATTACAAGAATACAGTGCTGGTAGCCAGTTAGTATTGTTGCAAGAGGCAAATCTTACAGCGGGGTTAGCGGATTATCTGCGTAATACATCTTGGCAAGTGACAATGGCAAATGCTTTCAAGTTCCTTGATACATCCGCTGGCGTTATGAACTTATCTGGTGCGAGTGCAAATAAAACCTGTGCTTACTTGTCGATGGAGCCGTGGCTACAATTACCTAAATCAGCACTTTTTGCGCGTTATCTGTTATCTAATGGCCAAGAACTGGCCGTGGTTAATTTACACGGTGTGAACTTTACCTTAGGTGTTGATGAGTATGAAATTCAGATGGCGAAGCTTGAACGTGTATTAGCAACGCACTCTGGCCCTATGATTTTAGCTGGCGACTTTAATAGTTGGCGTCAGGCGAGAGTGGATATTGTTGAGGCGATAACGGGAAGGCTAGGGTTACGAGAGATAGAGCTGGGCAATGATCAACGGATCAAAGTACTTGGTCAGCCGTTAGACCATCTTTACTACCGAGGTTTGTCACTTATAAAAGCGGAGGCACCATTAACAGATGCCTCCGATCACAATCCAATTATCGCGAGCTTTAAGGTTAAGCTAATGCGATCATCAGTGGCCAAACAACAATAACCAGCAACCAAGGTAGTGCTGCAACTATGATAGCTTTGGCACGATCAAAGTCTGTCCATGCGCCAACAGCCGCATAGGTAAGTGCAATATACCAAGGTGCTAACAATGGCATGGTCGTCATGAAAGGCGACCATGGATTATTTAACGGTAACTTAAGTAAGCCGTTTAAGCTGTTCAAGTCAGCTGCATTTGGCAGTATGTTTGCTGGATTAAACATAATGTTAATGTAGCTGGCAAGATCGCCTATAACTGATGGCATCATGATAAAGCATGATGCTGCTAGCCATTTGCCAAAACTGATCGTGTACTGGCTACCTTTCGTCGCAAGGTTTAACCATAGCGCTAAGATGAATAGTACCGCGGTACGCCCAACAAGGTCACTGAACACTTCACCGGCAAGCAGTACTTCTTTGGTGAGCCAGGCTTGCTGGACTTCATGATCAACATTGCTTAGCTGCGCTGTCAGTACTTGCTGTAACCAGGGCAAATCAACATTGTTGAAATAGGCGCCCCACATAATGACAGAGCCAAACATGATCAGCAGGTACGCTAACCATGACCACTTAGGACGTTCATGAACAGCTGCAAAACAGTCGATAGGTGAACGGAAAATATCAACCAATGCTACGAGTGGGTTTTTAGACGGGCTCATACGCTTACCTTAGTCACATCAACATACAGTTTGAGTTGTTGGCCTGGTTTTAGGTATTTTTGGCCACCAAGTTGGTTCCATTTCACTACGTCTGAGACTTTGACTTTATAACGTTTTGCAATTGTACTTAGGTTATCACCTTGGCGGATTTTGTAGTAAACCGTACGGATGATTTCGCCGTCGTTACTGTCTTTCCAAATCGTTAATTTCTGACCGACACGCAGTGTTTTCTTTTTGCTTAAACCATTCCATTTGGTTAATTGATCAATAGAGACATTCTGCTTACGAGCAATGGTCCACAAGCTATCACCTGATTTGACCTTGTAGATAGTACGATAGCCACCGCCATGACTGCTTTGGCTACGAACTTGCTGAAGTGCTGCTGATAGCTCGCTACTTTCACCATCTTGTAGTGCAACAGGGATCAGGATGTGCTTACCAACACGAATGTTAGTGTTACTCATATTGTTTGCACGCTGGATCTGCTTCACTGAGGTGTGATTACGCTTTGCTAACACACTTAGAGAGTCACCAGATTTCACTTTATAGCGAACAACCTTCATGCCTTGGTGATTACTCGCAGCAAATTGTTTATTAAAGCGAGCCACCTTATTAATAGGCAGTAATAGGTCGTTATTGTTATCGGGTGATGTCGCCCAAGAGTTATAGGCTGGATTCAGCTTCTGTAAATCAGCGGTCTTGATGCCGGCATAACGTGCCGCCATGCCTAAATCCATTTGAATGCCAGGTTTAACCACGGCCACTGCTGGCTTATTGGCTACCATAGGGATAGATAAACCATACTTTTTCTGGTTTTTAATCACATCAGCAACGGCATAGAGCTTAGGGACATAGCCACTGGTTTCTTTTGGTAAGCTCAGTGACCAAAAGTCGGTTGGTTTACCTGCTGCTTTGTTGTTGCGAATAGCGCGGAATACTCGACCTTCACCTGTGTTGTAAGCGGCAAGTGCATGCTGCCAGTTACCATCAAATTTACGGTTAAGGTACTCGAGAAGGTCTAGAGCAGCTCGTGTTGACTCTACAACATCACGGCGACCGTCGTACCACCAGTTTTGCTCTAGGCCAAAGCTACGGCCTGTCGGGGGCGTAATTTGCCAAAGACCCGCCGCACGACCGTGCGAGTAGGCAAATTGGTCAAATGAACTTTCAACGATAGGTAAAAGTGCAAGTTCAAGTGGAAGATCGCGCTCTTCAACGGCCTCAACGATTAAGTATAAGAAGGGCTCTGCACGTTTTGCGACAGTTTCAAGGTGATTGGGATGCTTTAAATACCAGTTACGGTAGCGTCGAACATCTTTATTTTCAGGGATAGCATCGGTATCAATTTGCATACCAATACGAAGCCACAAGTCTTCTTGTTCTTGTGGCGAGATCACTTTGATTTCTGGTTTGACAATAGGAGGAGTGACAACCGTCTTCGCAGGTTTGACTTGCGTTGAAGCCTCTTTGGGCTCTTGGTTTGTGTTTGCTTGTTCTTCTACTGTATTTGTTAATTGGCAACCAGCCAGAAATAGCGCACTTGCTAAAAAAAATCGGGACTTCATTGTTCCTGCCTAAAGCCAAAATGGTTGGTGATAATACTTGTCCAACCACCTTAGTGACAAGTGACACAGGTCAAAATTCGTCTTTCCAACGACGCAGCGCGGCGAAGGTTTCAAGGTCACTATCATTAACTGCTTTATCAGCAACGCTTTTTTTGATATTCGGTTGATCACAGCGTAAGAAAGGATTAATTAATTTTTCTTGTCCCATGGTCGAAGGAATGGTGCTAATTCCTTGCGCTCGCTTACGGCTTACCTCTTCACGGTAGCGTTGTAAGTGTGGATTGGTTTGCTCAGCGACCAAAGCAAAAGATAAATTACTCGAGGTATATTCATGGGCACAATAGACTTCGGTTTCGTCAGGCAGTGCCGCAAGCTTTTGGAGTGAGTTAAACATTTGTTCAGGCGAGCCTTCAAATAAACGGCCACAACCTGCAGAGAAGAGAGTATCACCACAGAAAAGCTTTTCATCACCCACATAGGCGACATGTCCAAGTGTGTGTCCTGGTAAACCAAGTACCATAAAACGCTCACCAAAAAGTTCCACTTGGTCGCCATCAGAGACGGATTGCGAAATCCCAGGGATTGGCTCATTGGCTGGCCCTACGATGTTGCATTGTGGTGCATAACGCTTGAGTTCGCTTATTCCACCAATATGATCATGATGGTGATGCGTAATTAGGATGGCATCTAAGGTGAGTTGTTGCTCTTCTAATACCTTGATAACAGGGGTGGCATCACCGGGATCGACAACCACACAATGATTATCTTGACTGTGAATTAGCCAGATGTAATTGTCATTAAATGCAGGTATGCTTTGAATCGTTAGCATTAAATTTGTCTCCAACCTTTAAGGTATTGAGCAATACATATGAAGCCAGCGCGGACATTAAAACATATTGAAGCGCCATACACTTGGTCACAAGTGAAGCATGGCGAATGGATGGCGAAGCAGCTACAGGCACACCTTGATGAGTGGTGCCCAAAACTGTTTGGCTATCATATGCTGAAACTTGGAGGGCTCAGTTGTGAACTCGCTAGTGGGCATTGTAACATCCAACATCAGGTATGTATTGATCAGTATAATCCGTTACATAACGTCATTGCAGATACGCAGCACTTACCTTTTTTAAAAAAATCATTTGATACTTGTTTGCTTGCTCACCAGCTTGATTATTGTAATGATCCTCACCGTTTGTTGCGTGAAGTTGATCGCGTTATGGTTGATGATGGTTATTTGATTTTAACGGGATCAAATCCAGTAAGCTGGCTCGGCGTAAAGGGCTTGTTACCTTGGAATCGCAAGAAATACCCGTGGAATGGGCAGATGTTTATGCCGATGCGAGTAAAAGACTGGCTTGGCGTGTTGAATTATGAAGTGGTGTATAGCGATAAATTTGCAGTATTACCAGCCACTCAGCATCTAGCATGTTCAGCGTGGGCGGAAAGTGCCTTATCAGAACACTTCCCATCGTTGGGAGGGTTATATTTTATTGTGGCACGTAAGCGTACCTACCCATTGAAGCCGATTAAACCCACTTGGAAATTAAGACGCCAACTTACACCGTTGCGGGTTAATTAGTCTTTGTCGCAGAATCGTATTTTTTAAGTTGCTTGATAGCCTTCATCTGGCTGCGTTGGCGATTCAGCCGCTGCGCGTGCTAAATCATCACAACGTTCATTTTCAGGGTGTCCAGCGTGCCCCTTGACCCAGTGCCAATTCACGGTATGGCGTTGGGTTTCAATATCCAGTTGCTGCCATAAATCGGCATTTTTTACTGGTTTCTTATCCGCAGTTTGCCAGCCACGTTTTTTCCAGTTATGGATCCATTGCGTAATGCCTTGGCGAACATATTGGCTATCGGTGGTTAAATCGACCATGCACGGTTCTTTGAGGCTGGCTAATCCGACGATGGCTGCTAGTAGCTCCATGCGGTTGTTTGTTGTCATGAAATAGCCAGCGGAAAGTTCTTTTTCGTGTTGCTTATAGCGTAAAACCGTCCCGTAACCACCAGGTCCTGGATTACCTAAACACGATCCATCTGTGAAAATGTCTACCTGCTTGGTCATATTTGATAGTATGCGTCTTAGAGAAAACTTGAGTCTGACACAATCGCCATTATGAAAAAAGCTACTGATCACCGAATTATTGTCTTCGATACCGAAACAACAGGTATGAATATGACGGGCCCACACTATGAGGGTCACCGTATTGTTGAAATTGGCGCTGTTGAAATCATCAACCGCAAATTCACGGGTAACACCTTCCACGTTTATATCAAACCGGATCGTGCTATCGATGAAGAGGCGGTCGGTGTTCACGGTATTACCGATGAATTCTTATTAGATAAGCCGACTTATGGTGAGATCCACCAAGAGTTCATGGATTTCATCCAAGGGGCCGAACTTGTCGCTCATAACGCGCCCTTCGATATCGGCTTTATGGACTATGAGTTCAGTAAGCTCGACCCATCGATAGGGAAGACAGAAGATTTTTGTAAGGTTACAGATACCTTGGATATGGCGAAAAAGCTATTTCCTGGTAAGCGAAATAATCTAGATATCTTATGTTCGCGTTACGGTATTGATAACTCACACCGTACGCTTCACGGCGCATTGCTCGATGCCGAGATCCTTGCTGACGTTTACTTAATGATGACGGGTGGACAAACCTCTCTTGCATTAAGTGCGGATAGCAACAATGAGGATGGTGTCGAAAAAGTCATCAAACGCTTAGCTTCTGGTCGCAAAACATTAAAGGTTATCCGTGCATCTGCCGATGAATTAAAAGCGCACGAAGAACGTTTAGATGTGATCAAAGGTGACCCGATGTGGCGCCAGTAGGAGATGTATGCCACGGTTATTGATATTGCTGCTATTTCTACCGATATTTTCTTGGGCGCAAGAAAATACGCAGATGTCATGGCTTGATAACCGCTTTCGAGTTGATCCTACCGTTGAGCAAGTTTCTTTTATGGTGAAGCGCGACAAAGAGAGTAACTCTGTCGTGCTGGTTCGCCCTGATGGCACGAAATATTATGCGTGGCGTCACCCTAAGAATGTGTCGTGGTATGAAGAGCAGGGCGTCGATATTATTTCTATCGAAAACCCAATGCCAGGGCCATGGCAGGCCGTCGGGCGAGTGACGCCTAAAAACAAAATTGATGTGTTATCGGATCTTCGTTTAGATATTGATGACTTACCGTCGCGCCTTTATCAATCAGAAACCCTTAAGTTTACAGCTCGCTTACTGCAAGGTGATCAATTACTGACTTCTCGTGATTTTCTTGATCGTGTAAAACTTCAAGTTGAATTTTTAGAATACGTTGAAAACCCTGAAGCGCTGCCTGAAAAGTCCCGTCCAAGCCCGGTTATTTTAGGGGAGTTTACCGATGATGGTATTGGTTTTGATGAATACCCAGGCGATGGTGTGTTTACCGTTGCACTGCCAGTCGATATCCAGCCGGGTAAATATCGAGCACGCGTGTCATCGCAAAATGGCATCTTTTTGCGAACATTTGAACAGCAGGTTTTAATCTACCCACCGCCTTTAACTGCAGACTTTATTCAAGGTCGCGATCAAATAGAGCCGCATCAATTTGTTGTGACGCCGGAGATGGGGGCAATTGTACCAGGGTCTTTAGCTGCCCATATTGAACAGATTGATCCTGAAGGCAAATCAACTATCACGCAAGGCCATGCCACAGGTGATCAAGAAGGGTTAAAGTTCACAATCCCAAACCTTGGTGAACCGGGACAGTATGGGTGGTCGGGATGGCTATACGCGACAGACTTATTAAATAATCGCGAGCTGATTTTTGGTTTGCCAAAGAAACATTTCGCGATACAAGCTGAGTTACAACTGGATCGAAACTTAGAAGATTTTCGTCATCAACAGCAACTTAAAGCACAAGCAGAGGAAGATGCACGATTAGCCGCAGAGCAGGCTTTAGCTCGCTCAAAGGCGATAAAGGTGATCATGGGGAGTAACATCTTATTGGTTGTCTTGGTGGTGGCTGGTGGCTTTATTTGGCGTAAGTGGAAAACGAAAAAAGTGATAGCCAAAGCACTGGATGACGTAGAAAACGAAGATCCCGAAGAAGAGGTTAAATCAGCTTAGTCTGTAGGTTAATTAATGAGGTTAGCCTTGTTCTCAGCATAAAAAGGGAAGCCGAAGCTTCCCTTTTTGGATCCTACGTTACTGTTACTTCGAGATGAGATACAAACTGCCTTATGCGGCATTCCCCATCGTCTTATCAGCTTGTAACGGTGCTGCTGCAAGCTCTTGTGGGTCAAAATCATCCACATTAATCGTGCGTAATCGGCCTTCTTCAGCTTTACGTAATAGGTCTGCTTCTTGCTCGTTAATCGCATTGAGGCTTAGCCCTGTATCTGCCAATTTACCCAGTTGCATGAAGGGGTACTTTTTACCTGCAGCCTGGCAAACGCGATCGTAGATAGGCTCAGCAGCTAAAATATCTTTCAGTGCTTTTTCCATCATGCCTGCTGCATTATTTTCAACGGCTTCGAAGAATTGCCCACGACCTAAGCGGCTACGGCTTTCACAAGGTGTTTGTAAAATACGAGCGACTTTATGGTCGAGCTTATCGGTTGGTTTTTGACGACCCAGCCCCATCGGGAAGAGCACGATACGCAGTAAGCCAGCGACAGGACGATTTGGGAAATTACGTAAAAATTGGTCCAATGCCTGTTCTGTTTGGTAGAGCGAATCTTGCATACCCCAGTGAACTAATGGTAGGTCGTCTTTTTTCTCGCCCTCTTCGCTAAAGCGTTTCAGCGTAGCGGAAGCAAGGTAGAGCTGACTCAATACATCGCCTAATCGTGCTGAAAGACGCTCTTTACGTTTCAGTGAACCGCCTAAAACAACCATGGATATATCTGCAAGTAGTGCAAGGTTGGCACTATAGCGATTGAGTTGTTGATAATAACGGGCTGTTTGATCTTTGCGTGGGGTATTAGAACCTCGGCCATCAGTTACGCCCAGCCAGAATGAACGCACCACATTACTGATCACAAAGCCGACATGGCCAAACAGTGAGTTATCAAACTCATTAAGTGCTTGCTCTTCGTTATCGTTGTAAGCAGCATTCATTTCTGCAAGCACGTAAGGGTGACAGCGGATCGCCCCTTGACCAAAGATGATCATCGAACGCGTCAGAATGTTAGCGCCTTCTACCGTTACAGCGATAGGCGCACCTTGGTAGCCACGAGCGAGGAAGTTACTCGGCCCCATACAGATACCTTTACCGCCTGCGATGTCCATTGCGTCAATCACGCTTTGCTGGCTGCGGTGGGTACAGTGATATTTGACGATGGCTGAGATCACTGAGGGTTTCTCACCAAGGTCGATACCTGCGACAGTCAGGCTACTGGCGGCATCCATCACATAAGTGTTACCTGCAATACGCGCCAGTGGTTCTTCAATACCTTCCATTTTACCGATTGGTAATTTGAACTGGCGGCGAATACGCGCATACGCCCCTGTTGCTAACGCTGCTGTTTTTAGGCCGCCAGTGGCGTTTGACGGTAAGGTGATACCACGTCCTACCGACAAACACTCCACCAGCATACGCCAGCCTTGGCCTGCCATCTCTTGGCCACCAATGATGAAGCTAATCGGGACAAAAACTTTTTCACCTTGAGTCGGCCCATTTTGGAACGGTACATTGAGCGGGAAATGGCGACGACCAATTTTGATGCCGTGAATATCGGTTGGAATAAGGGCACAGGTGATACCGAGCTCTTCTTCATCACCGAGATGATGCTCAGGATCGAACAATTTAAAAGCGAGACCAAGCACAGTCGCAACAGGTGCCAGTGTGATATAGCGTTTGTTCCACGTTAACTCCATTCCGAGTACTTCTTCACCTTGCCACATCCCTTTTTTAACGATACCAAAATCAGGGATAGAGCCTGCATCAGAGCCCGCTTCAGGGCTGGTCAGTGCGAAACAAGGGATTTCTTTACCTTCTGCTAGGCGGGGTAAGTAGTGGTTTTTCTGATCTTCTGTGCCGTAGTGTTGCAGCAGCTCACCTGGGCCTAAAGAGTTAGGGACACCAACCGTCGAAGAAAGCACACCTGACACACCGGTCAGTTTTTGCAGGACGAGAGATTGTGCGTAGGCTGAAAAATCTAACCCACCATATTCTTTCTTGATGATCATGGCGAAGAACTTGTGCTCTTTTAGGTATTGCCAAATCTCAGGGGGGAGATCAGCCAGTTCATGGGTGATCTGGTAGTCATTGGTCATGCGGCATACTTCGTTAACAGGGCCGTCAAGAAAGGCTTTTTCCTCGGCACTTAAACGGGGTGCGGGGATGTCATGCATTTTGTTCCAATCTGGCGCGCCGCGAAATAAATCAGCCTCCCACCATACCGTACCGGCATCAATAGCTTCTTTTTCAGTACGAGACATTTCAGGCATCACTTTTTTAAACATGCCTAAAGCGGGTTTGCTGAGCAGTTGCTTACGCACCGATGGGATGTTCAAAGGAATAGCAAGGGCTAAGAAAATGAGCCAGCTAAATTGCCCTGTAACATTGAGCACGGTGCCAATGGCGAGACCTGCGGCAATAGCAAGCGTGAAGGTACGTAGGTTCGCGCGATGGTAGGCGAGTAACCCGATTAAACCGATCAGACCGAGCAGGTACACAAAAGTGACCATGGTGATTCTCCTTAATCTTGGTGCGACTAATTTTTTAATTATGTATGTCGTTGTAGGTACGTTTTATGCTAGGTAAGAGGTCTTACCACTTGTGATAATTGTAAGTGCTTTTTTAATGAAATGTAAAATACTTTTCTGCTCTGAAAGTGAACAGTTACATAACCAGAGGTTGTGAAGCCCTTGCTATTACTGGGGTTGACTAAGATCAGTAAGATGCATTTTTGACCTTGCTAAAAAAATAAATAGGTCTAACATACGCATATCTTGTGATATTGCTCACGTTCCTGAGCTGTTTGTTATTTAGTCAGACCTTCATGCTTCCTTGCTTAAGCGTGTTCATAGGTTGGTTTTGGCTGCTCATCCTCAGTGACAATATCCACCTTTATTTGTTGCCTTACCCGAACTCCGACTGACACATGCCCGCCGGAATCCCTCTTTCGGGTTGACAGCTATTTCTGTTGAATCTGTTGCTTAATAGCAGGAGCTCGTTGTGTTGTTATTTCATGCTTTGCGACAAGCGTGGGCGGAAGGCTTTTCTTTCTCCAAAATTCGTGCTGATTTAATTGCGGGTATTACCGTAGGTGTTGTAGCTATTCCATTGGGGATGGCATTGGCGATTGCTGTGGGCGTTCCGCCGCAACATGGTCTTTATACGGTTATTGTCGCTGGTTTACTGGCTGCATTATTTGGTGGGTCTCGTTTTAATATTACGGGGCCAACAGCAGCGTTTGTCGTTATTTTGTTGCCAATTACCCAACAGTACGGTTTATCTGGCTTGATGCTGGCGACCTTGATGTCGGGCATGATTCTGGTGTTAATGGGCTTACTGCGTCTTGGTCAGCTGGTGGCGTATGTGCCATACCCAGTTACAACGGGCTTTACTGCGGGCATTGGTTTGGTGATTGCCTTCTTGCAATTGAAAGACTTACTGGGCCTGCATGTTGCGACTAACGCGGTGCATTTCCCTGAAAAAGTCATGGCTTACGCACAGGCATTACCCACCATTAACGGTGCCGATGCCGCAGTAGGTTTTGCCACCATTGCTATCTTTATTGGTTGGGCGAAATTAAAAACACGTATTCCACCGCATGTGGTGGCATTAGTAACTGGTACTGTTATTGCTTTAATTGTGAATAACATGACAGGGGCACACGTTGGCTTATTGGGTGAGAAATTCCAATATCAAATTGGTGATCTGATTGGCCAAGGTATTCCTCAGGTGCTACCGCAATTTATTCTGCCTTGGGGCGAAGATGGCATGAACTGGGCGCTGGTGGTGGATTTATTACCAGCGGCATTCACTATTGCCATGCTAGGTTGTATTGAGTCGCTACTGTGTGCCGTTGTCGCGGATGGTATGACAGGGAAAAAGCATAACCCAGATGCAGAGCTAGTTGGGCAAGGCCTAGCGAATATGGTCGTACCATTTTTTGGTGGTATTCCAGCGACTGCAGCTATTGCACGTACCGCGACTAACATTCGTGCTGGTGGTTTCTCGCCATTGTCAGCCATTGTGCATGCGTTATTTGTGTTAGCGGCCATGATCGTACTGGCGCCTGCTCTGTCTTACGTGCCGATGAGCGCCTTGGCGGGTCTGCTGATTATGGTTGCGTGGAATATGTCGGAAGCGCCGCACTTTGTTCATACACTAAAAGTTGCCCCACGCCGTGACGTCGCGGTTTTGTTGACCTGTTTCAGCTTAACCGTAGTATTCGATATGGTGGTTGCCGTCGTCGTGGGCTTATTACTTGCAGGTGTGCTGTTTATTCAACGCATTGCGAGCCTGACAACGGTTTCTGTTAGCCAATCTCACCAACACTTAGAGTTAGGTGATGATGTGGTGGTGTATGATATTAATGGCCCGTTATTTTTTGCGGCAAGTGAAAAAGCCTTCGCTGTGATTGATAATGCGTTAAGCGATACACGCGCCGTGGTCTTGGATTTTACAGACGTAACCACTATCGATATTACTGCGATCCATGCCTTGGAAAATGCGGTAGACCGTATTCGTGATTACCCGGTGTATTTTTATGGTGTAGCCCCTCACGTGGCAGTAAAACTAACCAATGCGGGTGTCTTGGCGGGCGAAAATATTGCGCTAGTGGCGGATGTTGCAGCATTACGTCAGCAATTAGCGCAAAACGCTGACAATGTCTCGGTTCAGGAGTCGACACCCTCGACTGTTTCTTTGTACACTGCTGATACTGGCGCGTAATAGTGCAAGGGACGTAAGGCGTCCCTTGTTTTAGCGCGTATTAACGAATAATAAGAGAATAGCCTATGTACCAAGATCTTATTCGTGCAGAGCTAACCGAAGCTGCTGACGTATTAAACCGCTTTCTAAGTGATGACAAAAATATGGCCGACATTGAAGCGGCTGCTAAGTTATTGGCTGCGTCTTTCAAGCAGGGCGGGAAAGTATTGTCATGTGGTAATGGTGGTTCTCACTGTGACGCTATGCACTTTGCAGAGGAATTGACAGGTCGTTACCGTGAAAATCGTCCTGGCTACCCTGGTATTGCGATTTCTGATCCAAGTCATCTGTCGTGTGTAAGTAACGATTTTGGTTACGACCATGTATTTTCACGTTACCTTGAAGCTGTTGGCTCAACGGGTGATGTATTGTTTGGTCTATCAACCTCAGGTAATTCAGGCAATATTTTAAAAGCGATTGAAGCCGCTCATGCTAAAGGCATGAAAGTGATCGCGCTGACGGGTAAAGACGGCGGTAAAATGGCGGGTCTTGCGGATGTTGAAATTCGCGTTCCACACTTTGGCTTTGCTGATCGTATTCAAGAAGTACATATTAAGATCATTCATATCTTGATCATGCTGGTTGAAAAGGAAATGGTCGCTGAATAATCCTTTTACTTGAGGTTAGTTGGCTGAGCAGGTACAACTAACCTTATGTGAAGAATGATTACGTTTAGCGTTTAATAAAGGGCATACAGGAATATGTGTGAATTGCTTGGCATGAGCGCCAATGTGCCAACCGATATTTGCTTCAGCTTTACAGGCTTGATGCAACGTGGCGGGAATACCGGCCCGCACCGCGATGGCTGGGGGATAACGTTTTATGAAGGGAAAGGCTTTCGTACGTTTAAAGATCCTAACCCAAGCTGTAAATCACGTATTGCTGAGTTGGTACAAGAATACCCAATAAAGAGCTGCGCTGTAGTGAGTCATATTCGTCAGGCTAACCGTGGTGGTGTGTGTTTAGAAAATACGCACCCTTTTACGCGGGAGTTGTGGGGGCGTTATTGGACGTTTGCTCACAATGGCCAATTGACGGATTATCAATCGCTAGCGACAGGCCGTTTTCAGCCCGTGGGTGATACAGACAGTGAAATGGCTTTTTGTTGGTTACTGAACCAACTTGACGCTAAATTTCCTCAGCGCCCAACAGACACTGATGAGCTGTATGGCTTCATGGCACTGTGCTGCGATGAGCTTCGTAAGCTGGGTGTGTACAACATGCTATTGAGTGATGGTGATGATGTGGTGACTTACTGCACCAATAATTTGCATTGGATCACTCGTCGAGCACCCTTTGGTCAAGCATCATTGATTGATGAAGATGTGACTATCGACTTTAATCAGGAAACGACACCGAATGATGTGGTGACTGTTGTTGCAACTCAGCCGCTGACCAATGATGAAAATTGGCACAAAATGGTGGCAGGGGAAATGAATGTTTTTCACTTTGGTGAGCAGATTTTCCACCAAGTATCACCGCAGTAAACACATTTGATCTGTTGCTCAACACATTGAAAGCCTTACACGATACATAAAAAAACGCAGTCAATTTACATTGGCTGCGTTTTTTATTGCTTGTCGTTTAGCGAGAGGTTATACCCCCAACGATCTTAATGGGCACTAATCGTCAGTGGCATAACCGTGCAAAGCTAAGGTATTACCATCCAAAGCGGCTTGACCATCCACCATGGCTAGGCGTTCATTGATAAACCAATGCGCGACAAGTGGGTAGATGCGATGTTCTTGCTCTTGGACGCGAGAGAAAATATCCTCCACGCGATCATCAGCAAAAATAGGCACTTTAGCTTGTAAAATAACCGGGCCTCCGTCGAGCTCTTCCGTGACGAAGTGAACACTTGTACCATGTTCAGTATCACCAGCATCCAGTGCACGCTGATGTGTGTGAAGCCCAGGGTATTTAGGTAATAGCGAGGGATGAATGTTAATCATCTTCCCTTGATAGTGACGAACAAAGTCACGACTTAGGATCCGCATAAAACCAGCAAGTATAATAAGATCAGGTTGATAGGCATCGATTTTAGTGATCATCGCCTTATCAAAGGTTTCTCTATCGCTAAAGTCAGCAGCAGAGAGATGTAAAGCATCGACATTGGCTTGTCGAGCTCGCTCTAAACCATAAGCATCCGCTTTGTTAGATAGCACGGCTGCGACATTCGCGTTCGCAATTGTGCCATTTTCACAAGCGTCTAAAATTGCTTGAAGGTTCGAGCCATTTCCTGAGATCAGGACAACGATATTTTTCATTGCCGTATCGCCTTACTTAATTTCGACCTGCTCTTCGCCAGCTTCAACGTTGGCAATCTCACCTAGTAGCCAAGCGTTTTCGCCTTCAGCTTTTAGGATCTCGATGGCTTGTGCTGCTTGCTCTTGAGGAAGAGCAATCACGAGGCCAACACCACAGTTGAAAGTACGGTACATTTCGTAAGTTTCAACATTACCGGCCTGTTGTAGCCAGTTAAAGATTGAAGGCCACTGCCAGCTTGAGCCATCAACAACCGCTTTAGTACCTTCAGGTAATACGCGAGGGATGTTTTCCCAGAAGCCACCACCTGTGATGTGTGAAATTGCGTGAACATCGCAGCTTTCCATCATCTTTAGCGTTGATTTTACGTAGATTTTAGTTGGTGTAAGCAGGTGTTCTGCTAATGATTTACCTTCTAATTCTTCGTTTAGATCAGCATTTGAAACTTCGATGATCTTACGGATTAATGAGTAACCGTTCGAGTGTGGGCCACTTGAGCCAACTGCGATTAGCGCATCGCCAGCTTTTACTTTAGTACCATCGATAACTTCAGATTTTTCAGCAACACCAACACAGAAGCCAGCAACGTCGTAATCTTCGCCGTGGTACATGCCTGGCATCTCTGCCGTTTCGCCACCAATCAATGAACAACCAGACTGTACGCAACCTTCGCCAATACCGGCAACAACAGCTGCTGCTGTATCGATATCGAGTTTGCCTGTTGCGTAGTAATCAAGGAAGAATAGCGGCTCTGCACCTTGAACGATAAGGTCGTTCACACACATAGCAACTAAGTCGATACCAATAGTATCGTGTTGTTTCAGATCCATCGCTAAACGTAGTTTTGTCCCTACGCCATCGGTGCCTGATACCAATACTGGCTCTTTATATTTGGTAGGTAGGGAACACAAAGCACCAAAACCACCAATACCGCCCATTACTTCAGGGCGACGAGTGCGCTTAACCACACCTTTAATACGATCAACCAACGCATTACCCGCATCGATATCAACACCAGCATCTTTGTAACTAAGAGAAGAATTATTGCCGCTCACAAGAGTTTCCTCACGGTATGTACACCAAACACATTAAATAATCGTACTGATTTAGGCGATTATTTAATGTGGCTGAAGCTGAAATCGTGGGTATGATAACAGCAGTCGCGGCGGAAAGGGAAACGTTTGCGTCAATATTTTTAGTTTGCGAAATCGCGACGAATATTGGTGGTATTTTAAGCGCTGGTTCTATGGTGCAGATCTGTGGTGAAAAAAAGCGTAGAGCAATGGCCGACGAATTTAAAAATGACCTTACAGTCGTGAAGCGAGTAGCCACTGAATGATAAGAGAGCCCACGTGCTTAGACAAACGTTTGCTTAAAGAAGCAACAAACACGCAAAAAAAGCGTATTTAAGTGAATGAGTCGCTAAAATTTACAGGGGTATCGTGTACAATAGATCGATTTTATATTTTTTTTGTTGTTAGGAGTCACAGATGAAAGTCGTTGAGGTAAAACACCCACTGGTTAAACATAAGATTGGCCTTATGCGTGAAGGTGATATCAGCACTAAGCGTTTCCGTGAATTAGCAACGGAAGTTGGTAGCTTGCTGACTTATGAAGCAACGGCAGACTTCGAAACGGAAAAAGTGACGATTGAAGGTTGGAATGGCCCAGCAGAAATCGATCAACTGAAAGGTAAAAAAGTAACGGTTGTGCCAATTCTACGTGCTGGCCTTGGTATGATGGACGGCGTACTTGAGCACATGCCAAGTGCACGTATCAGCGTTGTGGGTATCTACCGTGATGAAGAAACATTAGAGCCTGTACCTTACTTCAACAAACTAGCATCAAACATTGATGAGCGTATCGCACTGGTTGTTGATCCAATGCTAGCAACTGGCGGTTCTATGATTGCAACGCTTGATCTTCTTAAAGAGAAAGGCTGTAAGTCATTTAAAGTACTAGTACTTGTTGCTGCACCTGAAGGTATTGCTGCACTAGAAAAAGCACACCCAGACGTAGAGCTTTACACGGCTGCGATTGATGAGAAACTGAACGATAAAGGTTACATCGTTCCGGGTCTTGGTGATGCGGGTGATAAAATCTTCGGTACTAAATAAGCCGAATTGATTTACACATAATGAAAAGCCGAACGTATATATGTTCGGCTTTTTTGATCTTGTCATGTAGTCGCTTTACGCCAATTCTCCTCTCTGGCGGTATTCACATTAGATTCAAAGATCAAATAAAAACGGCAACCACTGAGGTTGCCGTTTTTGTTTATGCTAATGATGATTATTTTTCAATACCATCAATTTGTGCATTATCGACAACGTGCGATTCACCAAGGTCGTTGGGTAGCACTAGGTTCAGTAAGATCGCGACAATACCGCATAAGCTCACACCTTGAAGGCTGAACTCGCCGATACCAAAGGCCATACCGCCAATACCAAATACCAAGGTTACCGCCACAATCACAAGATTACGTGCTTTGTGTAGGTCGACTTGGTTTTTAATTAGGGTATTAAGACCGACTGTTGCAATTGAACCGAACAGTAAAATCATGATACCGCCCATAACAGGGACTGGAATGGTTTGTAGTACTGCACCCAGTTTACCGACAAATGCCAGTACCAGTGCCGTTACGGCTGCCCATGTCATGATTATAGGGTTAAAAGCCTTGGTTAGCATGACTGCGCCGGTAACTTCAGAGTAAGTGGTATTGGGTGGCGCGCCAAACATAGATGCAGCAATGGTTGCGATTCCGTCGCCTGCCATTGTGCGGTGTAAGCCAGGCTTTTTAAGGTAATCTTTACCCGTAACATTAGAAATAGCTAACATATCACCAACGTGCTCTACCGCAGGTGCGATAGCGACTGGGATCATGAATAACACTGCATTGATGTTGAATTCAGGGAAGGTAAAGTTAGGCATTGCTAACCAGCTAGCTTGTACAACGGGAGTAAAATCAACGACACCGAAGCCTAAGCTCACACAATAGCCAGCTACGACCCCCGCCATGATAGGCATCAGTTTGAAGAAACCTTTGGCAAAAACACTAAAGGCGATAGTTGTTAATAAAGAGGCTGCTGAAATCCAAATAGCGGCATCACCATTAACCAGTTGAATACCGCCGTCACCACTTTTACCTACCGCCATGTTGACTGCGGCTGGTGCTAAACCTAAACCAATCACCATGATTACTGGGCCAACCACAACAGGAGGCAGTAATTTATGGATGATACCCACACCGCGGACTTTAATCACAACACCCATAAGAACGTATACAATACCCGCCATCATGAGGCCACCCATGGTGCTAGCGACGCCCCAAGTTTGGATACCGTACATAATAGGAGCAATAAAAGCGAAGGATGACGCGAGGAAGATAGGAACAGAACGTTTGGTAACGACTTGGAAAAGAAGGGTACCAATACCAGCACCAAACAGAGCGACATTGGGGTCGAGGCCCGTCAGTAACGGAACCAGCACTAATGCACCGAATGCGACAAATAACATTTGTGCGCCTTGGAGTACCTGCATCATTTTTTCACCCACCTTGTCTAATTTTGGTTTTCTAAAAATAAAATCGCGCAATCCTATCACAGCAGCAAACGATTACCTATGCTTTGAAATAGAGTTTTTCTTATCACTGCCATGGATAGAACCCTTTTGTTAGAGGGTTCTCTTATTGTTGTAAGCCATGCGAAACTTTCCTTTGGTTTTGTAGGTTTCGTCGATATTTTGCTGCTGAGAGGACGAGATTAAGGCGCAAAGGTATAAAAACATGAAGATTGACTAAAATCTGTCACGATATCGGGGCTAAGAGGTTGCTGCTGATAGGCAAATCACCTTATGATCGGAACATATCTAGATGATGAATGAGTTTTCTATGCTGCGTTTTGTTTTTTTTATGTTGGCGTTATTGGCGTTGCCTTTGAATGCCGCCACAGTGAACAACTTGTATCAGGCTCAGGTTGTACTTCCTGATACTGATAAGCAATCGGAACAAACTGCCCGTCAGCAAGGCTTAGAACAGGTGCTGATAAAAGTATCTGGCCAAAGTAAAGTGGTCGACAACGAGGTCATTCGTAAAGCACTTACGAACTCGAGCCTGTACATCAGTCAATTTGGGGTTGGCTCGCTAAATGGTCAGCAGACCTTAGACATGACCTTCGATCGTGTGCAAATTCATAATTTATTAACCCAAGCCAATGCAACCTTATGGAGCGATCAACGCCCTGCGGTTTTAGTTTGGTTGGTAAAAGAAAATAATCGTGAGCGTGAAATTGTGTGGGATCAAACCAGTAACCCACTGCAAACGGAAATGCACAACGCGGCGAATCAACGTGGTGTACCGGTGTTAATGCCAATTGGTGACTTTGAAGATATTACCGCAGTGAGCGTGCCTGATTTATGGGGTGGTTTTGTCGAACCTGTTGCCAATGCCAGTTTGCGTTATAACCCTGAAGCTATCTTGATTGTGCGTGCTCGTGAAGAAGGTAGTAATGTTTCACTTTCTTGGCAGCTTTTTGAGCAGTCGGCCGATCGTTTAGTGGCATCACAAGTGGCGCCGAAGGAAGGTCAGGTAAGTGGCGAACTTGTGGCCGCAACCCGTGATATGGTGAATCAAATCGCCGATCAACTCGCGGCAAAATACGCAGTGCAGCTTGGCGGTGAAAGCCGAGGTTTATTTAGCATTAGTGTTGCTAACATTCAGACAACAGAAGACTTTTTCACGCTTGAACGTATGCTCACAAGCTTGAGCTCAGTGGCATCGGTGGATGTGCAGCGTTTACATGCTGATCAGGCGCTATTTGGGGTGAACTTGCTGACAACAGAAGAGGCCTTCAAACGCGAACTTTTGTTAGATCGTCGTATTAGTCAGGTTTCTGAGGGGAGCTACACAGGTCAGGCTTTGGCTGGTGATGATATGGATGCTAGTGGAACCAGCGACAATCTAGATGTGACGCGTTCAAATGACGATGTCACCACAAATACTGTGATTGTCGGCGATGGTACAAACTTGCCAGCAGAGACAACACCCGCGCAAAGCAATCTTGTTCAACCTACATCTTCTGAAGTGGTGATGCCATCAGCGGTGTCGGCTGACAATCAGTTCTATTGGCAGCCATAATCATTAGTGTTGTGCTTAGGTACTGAGAGAACAAGGTAGAGAGTATAAAAGAAACGGCTACATTGTGATGATGTAGCCGTTTTATTTTGTGTGGATTTCGGTGTTACTTGTCTTGATGCCGTGCGCGTTCTTCTTTTTCAACTTGCGATAGGCGCGGCAGTTTTGTGCCTAGCTCTCGGCCGCGTTGGCGGGCAAAAATGATATTGCCAACAAAGGCACAAGATGTAATCACAAGCTCAACGGTGGCGAGCCAGCGCTCTGCAGGTTCTACCCATAGAATGGTCAGCGCATGCAGAAAATAAAACATCAAAATGAAATTTGCCCATGCATGGGTATAAGGTTTCGCTTCTAGTATTCCTTTTAACGGTAATAGCAGCGGGAATACCCACATGATCATAATAACGATGTTATTAAGGTGAGGGTGTGGCGAAATGACACCTTGCCATAGCGCCACCCACAGCAATAAGCTCAGGTTACTGGTTAGTGCAAAGTAACGTAGGTTTTGGGTTAAGGGCTGCATTGCGATCATGAACACCTTCCTTGTTAATCTCGATGATCCGTTTTGTGGCGAAAGTCGCTTGCGAAGTCGGTATATTGACTGAGCTCACTACGTACTTATTCCGCGAGTTTCTTCGCCGTTTGTGCCAGACGTTTGCCTAACGCTTGTGCCAATGACATTTCATCTTGATGTAATCCAGCCCCCTGGTTCAAGTGAGAAGCGCCATAGGGTGTACCACCATGCGTTGTGGTGTGCAGTTGCGGCTCCGAATACGGAATACCAAGGACGAGCATGCCGTGATGAAGTAATGGCAACATCATGGATTGCAAGGTGGTCTCTTGACCGCCATGCATTGACGATGATGACGTAAAGAGACTCGCAGGTTTCCCTATTAGGGTACCTGACAGCCATTGGGCGCTGGTGGAATCAATAAAGTGTTTGAGCGGTGCTGCCATATTACCGAAACGCACTGGGCTACCTAATGCCAACCCGCAACACGTCTGTAGGTCTTGTTGGCTAACCCAAGGATCACCATCAAGAGGGGGCTGCGTTTGCAGCCCTTGTTCATTAATGTCTGGCACTGTTCTTAATACCGCTTCACAGCCATCGACTTGCTCGATGCCACGGGCTATCTGACGCGCTAGCTGTCGCGTGTTGCCATGACGGCTGTAATACAGCACCAATATAGAATGCATTAAAGAATATCCAATACTTGCTCTGGTGGGCGACCAAGGGCCGCTTTATCGCCATTGACAACAATTGGGCGTTCGATCAATTTTGGGTTTTCCGTCATCGCTGTAAACAGTTGCGCTTCAGTCACTGAGGCTTCGCCCAGCGCTAATTCTTTATAAACCGCTTCTTTAGTACGCATCATCTGGCGGGCAGAATCAAAGCCTAGCTGTTTTAGAAGAACTTCAAGCTCAGCCGCGGTTGGGGTTTGTTCTAAGTATTTGATGATGTTTGGGGTAACGCCTTTCTCTTCAAGTAGCGCTAACGTTTCACGGCTCTTTGAACAGCGAGGGTTGTGGTAAATTGAGATAGACATAATTTCTCCATTTTATTTTGAGCCTCCCGTAACGTGTTGAGCGAAGTGGGAGTTATTCTTCATTGTAAGGGAATACAGGGGTATTGAAAGGCGTGTGTCAGTGGCTTTGCTATCGCGATCACGCGGGATCGGTTATCGCGATAGCTTGCATCAAAGGTTATGAGGGTTTTATCGATTTAGAGTGCTGCAAATTTCTCACGCGATAAGCGTAATTGATCGATCCTGGCATCGTAACGTGCTTGATCGAGCGAATTTACTTCAACCAACTGGCTTGCTTGAATGTAGTTTTTAATCGCTTTATCCCACAGCCCACGTAGTGCGAGTAATTCCGCACGGGCAGCGAGCTCCGCGGCACGGTTGCCTTTTTCACCTTGCGCTTGAGCAAGCATGTACCAGCCATTGGTATCTTTCGGATTATCGTAGGTGTAGCGCAATAATACCGACAGGCTGTCATCGACCTTTCCTGCTTCTTGATAGGCATGAGCAAGGTTTAAGCGTAATACTTTTTGTTCTGGACTTTGCTTTAATGCACTTTGTAGGCGACTGATCGCGCTATCATATTTTTTCTCACCGATGTCGAGGTCGGTCGCTGAATCAATGAAAAAACGGTTATTGGGTTCAGCGACAAGCAAAGGATCAAGTAAGGCATGTGCTTGCTCGTACTTGCCGGTATCTATTAAGACGAGAGCTTTACCATAATCTAAGGCGATTTTTTGTTGGCCCTTCGCTTTTTTCAACTTACGGTCAAACCAATCTAAGGCGGCTTCGCTTTCTAACCCTGCAAAACGTGCCACAATCCGTGAGCGAGCAAGTAGATAACGATCCGAGGGTTCTACGCGGCGTGCAGGGAATTGATTAGCACGGCTACGGGTATCTGAAATTCGATCTTCAGGTAAGGGGTGAGTCAGTAGCATCGCGGGTGGTTTACTGGCGTAACGGTATTGATCAGCAAGGCGGCCAAAGAAACGTGGCATTGCTTGGACATCAAAGCCTGATTTAGCCAAGGTCGCGATACCGATGCGGTCGGCTTCTTTTTCATTGCTGCGGGTGTAGTTGATCTGACCTTGCACGGATGCGGCTGTTGTTGCGTGTAAAGCCGCCATTCCCGCTTCTGGTGAGGCAATAGCCAGCATGAGAGAGCCAATCATGGCTGCCATAGTAGCAGGCGACTTTTTGGCTTGGTCTTCCATACTCCGCGCTAAGTGACGTTGAGTAATGTGTGCGATTTCGTGCGCCACAACCGAAGCAAATTCACTTTCTGATTTGGCATATAAAAATAAACCGCTGTGAAGGGCAACATAGCCACCAAAGAAGGCAAAAGCGTTGATTTCACGGTTTTGGATCAGGAAAAAATTGAACGGGGTACGCACATCGTTGGCATTGGCCACTAAACGGTGACCTAAATCTTGGACGTAATCGGCTAAAAGCGGATCGCTGATGATCGGGCGGCTTGCACGCAGCATGCGCATGTAGGCATCGCCATACTCTAGCTCTTTTTCTATTGTAAGGGTTGAAGCCGCAGTCGTACCAATTTCTGGTAAGCTGTTAAACGTCTCAGCATGAATAGGCAAGCTGCTACTCAATAATGCTGTGATCAGTAAATAAGCTGGGGCTTTCTTCAATCGGGACATAGAAATAATACAATCGCCTTTGGTCTGAATTGTTGGGACTAGCCCAGGAAAAACAGGGACTATTAGCAATAAGACAATAGAACACCGTACAGGTTTCTTTTTTGTCGAGCTGATGTCATTTACAATGCGTGAATGGATAATAACTGTCAGCACACTGGAATGGAAACGCAATTGCTTAATTTGATGACTGAACGTTGCCCTATGGCGCTATTATTAGCCAAAAGAGCGGTTAACGCATTGAGTTTGGGACAAAAGCTGGAAATTCATGTTTCTGATTCAGGCGCGAGACAAGATATTCCCCGATACTTAATCAATAATGGTTATGCTATTGAAATACAGAGTGACTCTCCGCAGTCATTGATTCTTTTTGTCACCAAAATGCAAAGATAGAGACAGTTATGCTCGATATGTTTAATCGCTGGTATAAGCGACGTTTTTCAGACCCAGACTCAGCCAGTCTGGTGGTTATCCTTGTGGGTGGCTTTTTAACGATTTATTTCTTAGGGAATTTGATCGCGCCGTTATTGGTGGCCATTGTTTTAGCCTATTTACTTGAGTGGCCTGTGGCGCGCTTGAACAAGCTAGGTTTACCTCGTTCACTTTCTGTCAGTGTCGTCTTATTGATCTTTGTCGGATTAATGGTGATGGCAGTCTTTGGTCTTGTACCTACGATCTGGCATCAGATTGGCAACTTGATGTCTGATGTACCGACCATGTTTAATGATTTACAAAGCTACGTGTCGTCGTTGCCTTCTCGTTACCCTGACTTTGTACAGCCTCATCAGGTTGATACTTTTATGAATACTTTGCGAGAGAAAGTATTGGGTATGGGTGAAAGTGTAGTGAAAGGCTCGTTAGCCTCACTTGTGAGCCTAGCAGCGTTGGGTGTTTACCTTATTTTGGTACCCTTACTGGTCTTTTTCTTACTGAAAGATAAACAAGAAATGTTGTCTATCTTAGGAACTGTGTTGCCAAAGAACCGCCGTCTTGCCAGTAAAGTTGGCGCAGAGATGAACCAGCAGATCTCGAACTACATTCGCGGTAAAGTGACAGAGATCTTGATTGTCGGCTCGATCAGCTACCTGACATTCGTGATCTTGGATCTACGTTATGGCCTCTTGCTTGCGGTATTGGTCGGGTTCTCGGTACTGATCCCTTATATTGGTGCGGCAGCCGTGACGATTCCTGTGGCGATGGTTGGCCTGTTTCAGTGGGGGATTTCGCCTGACTTCTGGTGGCTATTAGTCGCTTACGGCATTATTCAGGCCTTAGATGGTAACGTGCTTGTGCCGATTTTATTCTCAGAGGCCGTTAACCTGCACCCTGTGGCAATTATTATCGCAGTATTGGTGTTTGGTGGCCTTTGGGGATTCTGGGGCGTCTTCTTTGCTATCCCATTAGCAACACTGGTTAAAGCCGTTTGGAGTGCTTTCTCTGCCACGGAAACCGAAGAGTTGGTAGAGCAACCTTAGTGATAGGGCGGTAATGCTAGAGACAAAAATGGCGCATTTCGATGCGCCATTTTTTTATGGTTAGTGCTCGCTATTGTCAGTGCAATACTTTGCTAGGCTAATGAATGTCATTGGAATTAACGGTAGCAATTGAGGGTCACTTCCAGCACTTTACGACAGGTCTCGACTTCTTTTTCAGTCAAACCTTGAGGGATTTCAGCCAGAAGTGAATGGATATTATTCCCTGCCGAGTCGCACATTAGCACCCCTTTTTTTGTCAGGTGCACACACTTAGAGTTGCCTTTCAGTGGGTGAGGGCGTGTGGCAACTAGACCATGACGCTGCGCTGTTTTGATTATACTGGTAACTGAGCTTTTTGAGCGCATTAGTCGCTCAGCAATATCGATTGGGCGTAAACCATCTTCTTCTTTCAGCAGCATCAGCATCAATATTTGCTCGGCGTTAAGTTCAGACGAGACCAGACCAACGGTATTTTGAGCCTTGTTCTGTACTGCGCGAGAGGTGTTCCAGATCAACCCGAGTAGCGTATCATTCATTAATATCATCCTTAATATTATTATACCAACCCCATTAATGCTCAAATCACTCTAGCTTGTTAATTAACGGCATTAGTCTCAATTGGTTTTATTTCAAACTAGGGTGAGTTATATCTGAGAGTTAGCTTGTTGAGCAAGATTTTATTTATGATTTTTATAGATTAAGTGATGAGAGTCGAATTGTGTCGGCTTTTGATTGCTGTGAGGTATGGTCAGGCGTTGAATTAAGGGTGTTATAAGCCTAAAAATAAAAATGCCTACGGTGAGCGACGTAGGCATCGAACGAAACATTATTGCGATAATGTATTACGCGTTAGCTTGTTCATTTAAGTAGTTAAGTACGACTTCATGGTGATCTTTTGTTTTGAATTTATTGAAAACGTGTTCAATCACACCTTCTTCATTGATTAAAAAGCTTTGACGATGAAGTCCGTCATATATTTTGCCCATGAATTTTTTTTCACCCCAGACTCCGAATTGATCGGCTACGGCATGGTCTTCATCGGACAGTAAGGTGAAGTTTAAGTTATCGCGTTCGATAAATTTAGGCAGACGTTTGACAGGATCGATACTGATCCCCAGTACAACCACATTGTGCGCATCTAATTCAGCCTTGCTATCACGCAAGCCACAAGCTTGAACGGTACAGCCTGGTGTCATGGCTTTGGGATAAAAATAAGCCAAGACTTTTTTGCCTTTAAAGTCCGTTAAGCTAACAGACTCGTTGTCTTGGTTTAATAGAGTGAAAGCAGGGGCTGAAGTGCCTGCGGTCAACGTATTCATGGTGCTTCCTTATTGATTATGGCCAACAAAATTGACAGTGCCTGTCACCAGTAAATCGGTGCAGAGGGCTTCGAATTCTTCTTGTAATGTCATGAGGTTGCAACCCTCGGGAATATTGGTACTGATCTGAATAAATAAACGATCACTACTATTGGCATCGCAGGCTTCGTGAGTGTGGGCGCTTAACGAGGCAATATCGACTTTCCGAGCGGCAAGAAAATGGGTGAATTGGCCGATGAGTCCTGGCATATCATCCGCTTCGATATGAAAATCGGCGGTGTATGAAAACGAGCGTGATTTATGTTTAGAGGTTCGCTTCATCACAGTGAGCAACTCATGCTCTTGGGCTTTGAGTGGTAGCGTCGCTTCCACGCGCGAGATGGCATTGCCATTGCCAGACAATAGCATAATAAGGGTAAATTCATGGCCAAACAGAGCAATACGGCTATCTATGATGTTACAGCCACACTGAGTAACCAGGTGAGTCACTTCATCTGAGATGCCTGGACGATCCGTACCAACTGCAGTAATAACTAGGTAATGTTCCATATTCTCTACATCGTATTGTTATCTTTCCAGCATGGTAGCACAGGTATTAAGCAGGGATAACTGACATCGCTAGCAACTTCTTATCAAGTTATTGTCAAGATAGTACTTTTACCTACGCTCGTGCTTGAGTTTATATTCACTCAATCGTACCATGAAGCTATATATATACAGGGGAGATGGACATGTTTTCAGGAAGCATGGTTGCGCTAGTCACGCCAATGGATGAAGCGGGCGAAGTGGATTACACTAGCCTTGCAAATTTGGTGGAATATCATATTGCAGCAGGCACAGATGCAATTGTATCTGTTGGTACTACGGGTGAATCAGCCACATTAACGGTTGATGAGCACGTAAAAGTGGTTGTTAAGACGATTGAGCTTGCCAACGGTCGAATTCCTGTTATTGCAGGAACTGGCGCAAATGCAACGCACGAAGCCATTACATTTAGCAAACTCTTTATTGGTACTGGTGTTGCGGGTTGTTTGAGTGTCACCCCTTATTACAATAAACCGACGCAAGAAGGTTTATATCTACATTACAAAGCGATTGCTGAAGCCACAGATCTTCCACAAATTCTTTATAATGTACCTGGTCGTACTGCGGTTGACCTATTACCCGAGACGGTTGCGCGTTTAGCAAAAATCGACAATATCGTGGGTATTAAGGATGCAACGGCTGATTTAGACCGTGTTCAGCAGATTAGGGAACTTTGTGGCGAAGACTTTATCCAACTAAGCGGCGATGATGCTACTGGGTTAGAGTTTGTCGAGCGTGGCGGTCATGGCGTGATTTCAGTTACGGCAAACGTTGCGGCGGCTGATATGGCGAAAATGTTTAAATTGGCACGAGAAGGCCAGTTTGAGGCTGCACGTGAAATCAATGCACGTTTAATGAGCTTACATAAAAACTTATTTATCGAATCTAACCCGATCCCTGTTAAATGGGCAGCTCACAAACTAGGTTTGATTGAGCTGGGTGATTTACGTCTGCCATTAACCGTATTAAGTGAGTCAGCACAACCTAAAGTGGTTGAAGCATTGCAAGAGAGCGGTGTGCTGCAATAGTTTGCAACGCGTAGGAGCGCAGGAGCATTAATGAATTCTAAACACAGGTTCGTACTAACGACTTTAATGGTTGCCAGCTTGGCAGCCTGTTCGGGTAGTGAAGAGCGACGTCGTCAGGCAAATCAAGATTTTACCTATCTTGAAACTAAACCATTAAGCAATTGGGTATTGCCTGAAGGTACAGAGCCTTATGCTACGAATGAGTATGCGATCCCTACTCAAGCGTTTGCCGGTGAAATTGGCGCGGGCGTTGATATTCGCTCACCACAGCAAGTGCTGGCATTGATCCCTGGTGCCCGTGTTGTTAAAAATGCCGATGGTATCACTTTGGTATTGGCAAATAGCGAGGAGTTAGCGGGTGTTTGGTCATTAACGCAAACTATGCTGACAGAAAAAGGCATCGCATTACGTGAACAAACCGCAAATCGCTTAGAAACCGAGTGGGTTTCTTGGACCAATGAAGATGACGAAACACAGGTTAGTAGCCGTTATGTGATCGAAAAATCGGATAAGGTTGGCGATAACAGTTACCAAATTACGCTGGTTGATTGGCGAGAAGGTGAGAAAAACGAACCTGTCTCGGTGATCAATAAAGAGCGTTACAGCATCTTGATGACTAATTTGGTGACGTCGCGCTATGATGCGAAAGTGCGTGAAGAAGCACGCCTACGTGCTCAAGAGTTGGTGAAACAAATCCCAATTACCATGGGACAAGATCGCAGCGGTCTGCCTGTCATTATTGCACGTGCGCCGTATAACGTGTTCTGGGAACGCTTACCGTCATTGCTTGATGAGTTAGGCTTCACCGTTGAAGGCCGTAACCGTTCGCAAGGTATTGTTGAAGTGAAATTCCGCTCACCAGATGATCAGTTCTGGACCGATCTTGGCGTTAAGCCGATAGCGCTTGATGATTCGACCTATAAGCTGCAATTAGGTGATTTGGGTAACCGTACCTCACTCAGCGTCACCGATTCAGATGGTAAGCCAATTACAGAGCGTGCGCTAGAAAGCATGGCGCCAGTATTTGGTAAAGCAATTGAATCGAGTAACCGTAAAAGCTAACAGTTAATCGAATATTCGAAATAAAAAAACCGCTTAAGGCTTGCGCCGAAAGCGGTTTTTTATTGTCGCGATAATTCACATGGAATTATTTTACTTCAATACCTTGAGCCTGCATGTCGGCATGGTAAGAAGAGCGAACAAATGGACCACACGCAGCGTGGGTAAAACCAAGCTCTAATGCAATCTCTTTTAGTTCATCAAACTCAGAAGGCGGCACATAGCGCTCAACGGGTAGGTGATGACGACTTGGCGCAAGGTATTGCCCCAAGGTCAGCATAGTCACACCGTGAGCACGAAGATCTTTCAATACTTGAATGATTTCTTCTTTAGTTTCGCCTAAGCCCATCATTACGCCAGACTTCGTCGGCACTTCTGGGTGCATTTCTTTGAACTTCTTCAATAGATCTAAAGACCATTGGTAGTTCGCGCCAGGACGTGCTTTACGGTACAAGCGTGGCGCTGTTTCCAAGTTGTGGTTGAAAACGTTAGGTGGGTTATCACGTAGGATCTCAAGTGCGCGATCCATACGGCCACGGAAATCAGGGACCAGAGTTTCAATGTGGATTGATGGATTTTTCGCACGGATCTCACGGGTACAATCAGCGAAGTGTTGAGCACCGCCATCACGTAGATCATCACGGTCAACAGATGTCACTACCACGTACTTAAGCTTCATATCAGCAATAGTTTGCGCTAAGTGTGCTGGCTCTTCTGCATTGGGTGGTAATGGACGGCCATGAGCAACGTCACAGAACGGGCAGCGACGAGTACAGATAGCACCTAAGATCATAAAGGTGGCTGTACCGTGGTTGAAACATTCTGCCAAGTTCGGACAAGACGCTTCTTCACAAACTGAGTGCAGTTTGTTTTTACGCATTGCTGACTTGATTTCTTGGATGCGTTTGCTATCTGACGGAAGCTTGATTTTCATCCACTCAGGTTTGCGCAGCACTTCCTGTGGCACTTCTTCTTCTGCCACATTACGTACAGGAATTAGGGCCATCTTATCGGCATCACGGTATTTGACGCCTTGTTCGATTTTTATAGGTTTGCTCATAATTAATTGCTTTCCGTTATCCACTCAACGCTCTGGTAATCGAGCAGTTTTACAAGCTCTTCGACTAGTACTGGCTGAACTTCCGTCAGTTCTGATGGGCCATTAAGCGACGCAAGTTGCGTCATCTCCATTCCAGCGTATCCACAAGGGTTAATACGTAGAAAGGGCGCCAAATCCATATTTATATTGAGTGCCAGGCCATGAAAAGAGCAACCGCGACGAATACGTAGACCGAGTGAGCATACTTTTTGGTTATTTACGTATACTCCCGGCGCATCAGGGCGGGCGTTAGACGTTACCCCGAAATGGGATAGCGTTTGAATGACTGTATTTTCAATGTGTGTGACTAAATCACGTACACCCAATTTATTTCGACGTAAGTCGATCAGGATATACGCAACCAGCTGGCCGGGACCGTGGTAGGTCACTTGGCCACCGCGATCACTTTGAACCACAGGAATATCACCCGTATTTAGCAGGTGCTCTGCTTTACCAGCTTGTCCTTGGGTAAATACAGGGTTGTGTTCGACTAACCAAATTTCATCGGTTGTTTCAGGGGTTCGCTCGTCGGTGAACGTGTGCATGGCTTGCCATGTTGGTTCGTAATCGCAGCGTCCAAGGTGTCGAATAATGAGATGTTTTTGCACTGTATCACCCAATTCATATCGGCGAGGCCGAACTATTCTTGGTTGGCATTATAAAGCTTGGCGGCTGAAATTTCAGCCGCCAATTTGTAGGGGTATTCGGTGCCGCGAGTTACAGAACAACGCGAACGATATCGATCTCGCCTAATTCTTTGTAAAGAATTTCAACTTGTTCGATAGAGGTTGCTGTAATTGTGACAGAAACAGCGCTGTAAGTGCCTTTACCGCTTGGTTTAACGGTTGGGATGTAGTCGCCTGGTGCGTGACGTTGAATCACTTCAACTACAAGATCCGGCAGTTCAGGTTTGTTGAAACCCATTACCTTGTAAGAAAACTTACAAGGGAACTCAAGCAGATCTTTTAGTTTAGGCTGTTCTTGTTGTTGCATTCTGTACTCCAGGATTCCGCAAGGGATAACTCAATTTCAGGCGAGCTATTATACCGATCTTGCTACCGACTACCAGTTTCGCGAGATAAGGTGCCAGATAGCAAAAGAGGCAGCATAAGCCACCTCTTTTTAATTGTTTGTTTTCAGAAAGAAAACTTAGCTTAACCAGCCTTTGAATAGCAGCATGATGTAATCAATCAAGCGGCTGAATAGGCTACCTTCATTAACATCATTCAGGGCAATCAGTGGATATTCTGCAATATCTTCATCGCCAACACGGTAGTAAAGCGTACCGACTTTTTCGCCTTTCTGAATTGGCGCTTTAAGCTCTTTCTCTAGTACAAAGCTGGCTTTCAAGTCTTTAGTTTGGCCGCGAGGAAGCGTTACAAAGGTATCTTGATCAACACCTAAAGAGACTTCGCTACGATCGCCCATCCATACTTTTTCTGAGACGAAGGTTTCATTCGCTTTGTGTGGTGATACAGTTTCAAAGAAGCGGAAGCCGTAGTTAAGTAATTTCTTACTTTCAGCTTTTCGTGCATTAGCGCTCTTTGTTCCCATCACAACAGCAATCAGGCGCATTTTGCCTTCTGTTGCGGTACTAACTAGGCTGTAACCTGCATTGTTAGTATGACCTGTTTTCATACCATCTACGTTGAGGCTTTTATCCCACAATAAACCGTTACGGTTGTACTGGGTGATGCCATTGTAGGTGAATGATTTTTCTTTGTAGATGGCGAACTCATCTGGCACATCACGAATTAACGCTTGGCCAAGTAACGCCATGTCATACGGCGTGGTGTATAGGTTGTTGTTGTCTAGGCCGTGAACATTGGCAAAGTGGGTTTTATCCATGCCTATATTGGCAGCCCATCCATTCATGAGATCAACAAACGAATCTTCAGAACCGGCAACGTGCTCAGCCATAGCAACACAGGCATCGTTGCCTGATTGAATAATGATACCTCGGTTAAGGTCCGAGACTTTGACTTCACTGCCGACTTCAATGAACATCTTTGATGAGCCTGGGAAGTTTTTCGCCCACGCATTTTTGCTGACAACAACGGTGTCATCCATTGATATGTTGCCGCGCTTAATTTCTTGACCAATAACATAGCTGGTCATCATCTTGGTTAAGCTAGCGGGTGGAATTTGGACAAATTCTTTGTTACCCGCAAGTACTTTGCCTGAATGGTAATCCATTAGGACATAGCCTTTAGCGGCAATTTGTGGTGCTTCAGGAACAACGGCAGGAGCCGCTACGGCAGATACCGACGCCAGCATCAAAGCCGATGCAGCGACTGATCGAAAAGTTGCAGCAGATTTCTTCATGATTGATGTAACTTTATTGGGCGATGTCAAAAACTGGACACACTATATCAGATTGAGAGTAATCAACCACCTTTGACATCGCTCCTTACGGTGGGATTAGCGAAAAACTGACAGAGACAAACTTGCGACCTTTATATTGGCCGTAATATTGACCAGCTGGGCAGGAATAAATCCCTTCAAGGAAATGAAAACGCCCAGCCAGTATTGTTTGATTGTAAAACGTTACTTTTGTTCCACAGATCGTTGAGAGGTAATAATAAACGCTTTTGGATATTGCTGTGATTTTGCCTTATCACGTTGTGAAATGGCTTCATCACGATCGATATAAGGGCCTAAACGAACACGATAAATGTCTGTTTTTTCTACCTTCATCAAATCCACTTTGGTTTGGTATTGGGTTTTCAACTGCTCCGCAATTTTCTGTGCTTTTTCTTCATTACTAACAGCGGCAAGTTGAACAAAATACTGATTCGGGTTTGCGCTGTACCATTCTTCGCTTGAAGCTGGCTTATCGATGGTGATTAATTCAATTTTAACCGGTGCCGTACCGTGCTTGATTACATCAAGTTTTGAAGCGGCAGCCATGCTGAGATCGATAATTCGCCCTTCATGGAAAGGCCCACGATCGTTCACGCGTACAATGGCTGTTTTACCATTATTGGTATTGGTGACTTTGACATAGCTCGGTAGCGGTAGCGTTTTGTGTGCCGCCGTCATTGAGTACATGTCATAGACTTCACCATTTGAGGTTTTGTGCCCGTGGAATTTTTTACCATACCAAGAGGCATTGCCTTCTTGAGTGAAGCCCTTTTGGTCTTTGACGATCTCGTAACGCTGACCACGTAGCGTGTAATCTTTGTTGCCCGCTAGGCTTTTAGGTTCGTAACGAGGCTGTGCATCTTCAATATGATCAAGCGTCGGCGATTGTTCTGGTGCCACATCATCAGCAATATCGTAGCGCTCTTCACTAGGAGTAGAGCTACAGCCTGCCAACATTAAGACAATAAGTAAGGAGATAACACGCATTTAGGTCGCCTTTGACAACATTTTTCTATGGGTATGAATAGACATCAGAATGCCAAAGCCTGCCATTAGTGTCACCATTGAGGTACCACCGTAGCTGATCAATGGAAGCGGTACACCAACAACGGGCAAAATACCACTGACCATTCCGATATTAACGAAAACGTAAACGAAGAAGCTCAAGACGATACTGCCTGCCATCATACGACCAAATGCGGTTTGCGCTCGGCTAGCCAGTAATAAGCCTCGACCAATAATGTAGAGGTAAAGTGCTAATAAACACATAACACCGATTAAGCCCCATTCTTCGGCTATAACCGCAAAAATGAAGTCGGTATGGCGCTCGGGTAAAAACTCCAGTTGTGATTGGGTGCCATGCAACCACCCTTTACCTACGAGCCCACCTGAGCCAATGGCGATTTTTGATTGAATAATGTGGTAGCCCGCACCTAAAGGATCAGACTCTGGGTTAAACAGGGTCAGTACTCGCGTACGTTGGTAATCCCGCATCAGGAAGAACCATAAAATTGGGATAAACGCGCCTAATAGTACACCAGCAGAGAAGATGATGCGCCAGCTGATCCCCGATAGGAATAAAACAAAAATACCGGATGCGGCAATCAAGATAGATGTACCAAGATCGGGTTGCTTTGCGATGAGAATCGTTGGGACGAAGATCATCACTAAGGCGATCACGATATTACGAAAGCTTGGGGGAAGTGGCTTGTTACCTATAAATCGTGCCACCATTAGCGGCACAGCCAGCTTGATAAGCTCTGAGGGCTGAAAGCGAACAAAACCAAGGTTTAGCCAACGTTGTGCCCCTTTTGAGGCTTCACCAAAAAACAAGACCCCAAGCAATAAGAGCAAGCCGATGCCAAACAGATAGGGGGCCCAGGTTTCATAATGGCGAGGGGCTATCTGTGCAAGTACAAACATGACGCAAAGTGATAGCGCCATACGTACTGCTTGGCGTTCCATCATTTCAATGTGTTGGCCACTGGCACTGTACATTACAAGTAGCCCAAAACACATTAATGCCAAGATCCCCATCAGTAATGGAAAATCGAGGTGTAAGCGATCACTTAGGGTTCGTTTATTGCCTGTGGTGGCCATAATGCTCATTGTGTTACCTCAGTGCTCGACGCTGTTTTATGTGGCTTTAGTAGCATGTGATCAAATATTTTCCGTGCTACTGGTCCACCGTTAGATGAGCCACCACCTGCGTTCTCTAATACCATAGAGACAACAACTTCAGGTTTGTCATACGGTGCAAATGCAGTGAAAAGTGCATGGTCACGTAAGTGTTCTGCGAGTTCTTCTGCATTGTATTTTTCATCTTCAGCCAAACCAAACACCTGTGCAGACCCAGATTTACCGCCTGCTTTGTACTGAGCGCCATAGAAGGCACGACGTGCCGTACCTCGGACCCCAAATAGCACGCGTTTCATGCCATCTTTCGCAATTTCCCAGTCTTCGTCATCGACGCCCGTAATGGGTGGATATTCATCAAACACCGCGGGCTTTTCGACCTCATTATCGACGATGTCTTTCAGAAGGTGCGGTGCACGAACTATCCCTTTATTGACTAACACTGTGGTGGCTTTGGCGATTTGCAACGGTGTCGCAGTCCAATAGCCTTGGCCAATACCAACCGGGATCGTATCACCTTGATACCAAGGTTGGCGGAAACGGGCTTGTTTCCATTCTCGGGTTGGCATGTTGGCTTTACTTTCTTCATGAATATCAATACCAGTGTATTCACCGTAGCCAAATTTAGTCATCCAAGCTGATAAACGGTCGATACCCAAATCGTAAGCCACTTGATAGAAGTAAGTATCCACTGACTCTTCAATGGCTTTGTGGATATTGACTTTGCCATGACCCCAGCGCTTCCAGTCACGGAATGGTCGACTGTTCGAGTTCGGGATTTTCCAATAGCCAGGGTCATTTCGTACAGTACGCTCAGTCACTACGCCTTCGGTTAAGGCTGCAACTGCGATCATAGGCTTAACCGTTGATGCTGGTGGATAAATACCGAGTGTAACGCGGTTAACCAGTGGGCGATTAATGTCATTCAATAAGGCACGGTATTTAGGCCCTGAAATGCCATGTACGAACAAGTTAGGATCGTAACTTGGGCTTGATACCATCGCGAGAACTGCTGAATCGCGAGGATCCATCACCACAATAGAGCCGCGTTTGTATTTTACGATGTCTTCGCCCGTTTCTGGGTCTTGGCTACGTACGGTAAGCTGTTCTTTTACAAATAGCTGTAAGTCGATATCAAGATTTAATTTGATGTCTTTACCCGGAATTGGCGGAACATATTTGAGTGTACGAATAATTCGACCACGACTGTTGACTTCGACTTCTTGATAGCCTGACGTACCATGCAACATATCTTCGTAATAACGTTCAATACCAAGTTTGCCGATATCACGAGTTGCTTTGTAGTTACTGATTTTGTCGTCACGCTCAAGGCGTTCAAGGTCGCGATCATTAATTTTAGCGACATAGCCGAGTACATGCGTCAACGCATCACCGTAAGGGTAGTAGCGTTTGAGGTAGGCTTTCACTTCAACACCAGGGAAGCGGTGTTGATTAACCGTGAATAGGGCAACTTGCGCTTCGGTAAGCTGGCCTTTAATTGGGATAGATTTAAAACGACGGGTATGGCGGCGTTCTTTTTCAAAACGTCTAATATCGTCGTCGGTAATACCCATCAGTACCTTGAGGCGAGTGAAGGTGTCCTCAATATTGGGTACTTTTTCTTTAGTAATTTCAAGCGCATAAACTGGTCGGTTTTCAGCCAGTAAAATGCCATTGCGGTCATAGATCATGCCGCGATTAGGCGCGACAGGCACAACCTTAATACGGTTATCGTTTGATCGTGTCTGATAGTCGTCATGCTCACTCACTTGAATGTGATACAAGTTCGTGAGCAGCACGCCTACCAGCACGATAATGCCGACAAATGAGACAAGAGCACGGCGAAAAAAGAGCGCCGACTCAGCCCGATGGTCGCGGATCTGGGTACGCTGTCGTCTCATTGACACTTATTCCCTGTGGTAAGGATGGTTTGCGGTGATGCTCCACGCGCGATATAAACTTTCAGCCATCACCACACGTACCATTGGGTGTGGCAGTGTTAGCGGTGAAAGCGACCAACTTTGCTCTGCCGCTGCTTTACAAGCAGGTGATAACCCTTCAGGGCCACCGATCAAAATGGAAACGTCGCGTGCATCTAGCTTCCAGCTTTCTAGCTGCTCAGCCAGTTGTTCGGTATCCCAGCGCTTACCGGGAATATCCAAGGTAACAATGCGGTTACCTTTAGGAACCGCGGCAAGCATTGCTTCGCCTTCTTTTTGCAAGATACGGGCAATATCTGCATTTTTCCCACGTTTACCTGCTGGAATCTCTATCAATTCCAGCGGCATATCTTTAGGAAAACGACGACTATATTCTTTATAGCCTTCTTCAACCCACTTGGGCATTTTAGTGCCAACGGCAATCAATTGAAGCTTCATAACTGATTAGCTCCAAAGCTTCTCCAGTTGGTACAGGCTACGTGAATCTTCCTGCATGATATGTAACATAACGTTACCCATATCTACGATAACCCATTGGCCATCTTCTTCGCCGCTGATACCAAATGGAGGGAAATCAATCAGTTTTGATTCTTTGTTTACGTGATCTGCAATTGAAGATACGTGACGGTTTGATGTACCTGTACATAGAACCATGAAGTCAGTGATGCTTGACTTGCCACGTACGTCAATCGTTACGATGTCTTGGGCTTTAATATCGTCAACTTTATCAACAATAAAATCGTGTAGTTCTTGAACCTGCAAAGGAATCCCCTCATTTGGTGAAAATAAATTAAAAGTTTGCGACAAATCGATCTCTGTCACAATTTAGCGGCGCAGTATAACACGCACTGCCTGATCCGACACAAGTACTAAAAAGGTGTTGGTTCAGTATGGGTACTTATCCCGCACATCTCTGCACAGAGTGCGCTAAGTGCTGGCCAAGGTTTGGTGTCGAAATCTGTTTTTACTTGAATTTCAAGCTGGGTTAATAAGCGTAGCAAGCTGACGACTCTGGCATAAGGTAGCCGATGAAGAGCGCCGATATAAATTTCGCGTCGGCTTTGCCATACACGAAATTGCTCGAAAATAAGATTAAGCGGTGTGCCTTTTTTGCCCATTTCTTGCATCTTGTACAGCTGAGTTAGCTCACGCTGTAGGGTGCGCAAAATAATGGTTGCCTCAATACCTTCACCTTCAAGTTGGCGTAATACACGCTGGCTACGCTTGGCTTGCCCTGCTAAAACGGCATCAACCAATTGGAACGGTGTGTAATGGTTGTGGCGGCTTAATGCTTCTTCTAAACGAACAAGATTAAGCTCACCATCAGGGTACAGTAAAATGAGTTTTTGTAAGCTTTGCGCCAATGCCAGCATATTCCCTTCATGCCATTGGGCCAGCATTTGTACGGACTCATGATCCGCTTTAAGGCCGAGTTGCTGGCAACGCGCTTGAATAAAGCGTGGTAAATGGCGTGGATCGGGTGTGTTACACGGCAGATATAAACCTTGATTATCAAGCGCTTTAAACCATTTGGCTGATTCTTGTTTTTTATTGAGGCGAGGCCCTGTGATCAGCAACAGGATATCACTGTGCAAGCTATCGCAGATTTCAACCAATGACTTAGCCTGGTTGACGTTAAGGCCGGACTCAGGGATTTCAAGTTCAATGATTTGGCGCGCAGCAAAAAGACTCATTGCGTTACAGCAATCGAGTACTAGATTCCAATCCAGTTGGTGGTCGATGGCGAAGCTATGTCGTTCATCGAAACCTTGTTGCTGCGCGACTTGTTTAATTTGGTCACCGCACTCTTGTTTTAGGAGCGGTTCATTGCCAAATAATAAGTAGGCTTGACGCAGCCCTTTATTGAGCTGCTGCGTCAGTTGTTCTGGGTAAACTCTCATGGTTGGCTCGTGCCTACCTCGACAGCAGGGGAAATTGTGCTGACTTCCTCTGTATTCACAGTGTTGGTGCTGTTATAGCTGGAGTTGGTACCTGTAGCGGGCATATCTTCTGCTTTAGTATCTTCCATTTCAGCTAATTTCGCTTCGAGTTCTTGCTCGTCCAGTGCTTCAATTGTGGCCGTTAAGCGAGCCATTTGGCGCAGGATCTGACGTGATGCTTGTTGGCGCATTTCGTCTTTGATCATGTCGCGCTCAACTGATTTTGCCAGTGCCGTTAATGGGTTATCAAGGAAAGTACGGGTGACTTTGGTTGAAAAGGTTTTACTGGCTTTGTTAGGGATCGTAATGCTGTAGCGTACCGAGTAATTCAGTTCGTATTCAGCCGCGCGGCTGTTTTGGTAGAGCGACAGGGTACGCTCACCGTTGCTCTCACTGATTAAGTGAAGGTTAGGCACAGTCGCAGAGGGTGGCACGGCTTCAATACCATGCAGTTTAAACTGTGATTTTACCAAGCGAGTTAGTTGACCGTATTGGTCGAAGCTAGTCAGTGATAGTTTGGCGATTTCATCGGGTAGCATGTAGGTGCCACGAAGGTGGAAGCCACAAGCAGACACAGTAAGAGAAAGTAGGGCGACTGAAAGTAGTCTAAGGGTGCTTTTTAAAGAAAAGAAAGCCTTCACCAAATTAGCTCCTAAGTAGAGTGAAAACTTATCGACTATAGCGGGAAATCAATCTGATTAGAACCTAGATTGACTGGTAGTTGCTATAGCGATGCTAGATAAAAATATCCCCGCCTGAGCGGGGATAGTTTGTCATCAGGTTGTGAACTTAGTTCGCAACGATGTTCAGTAGCTTACCAGGAACGTAAATCACTTTACGAATGGTAAGGCCATCAAGGAATTTAACGGCATTTTCATCGTTAAGACCAAGCTCTTTAACTTGCTCTTCGGTTGCGTCAGCAGCAACAGTCAGTTTTGCACGCAATTTACCGTTGATCATCACCACGATGGTCTTTTCATCTTCAATTAGCGCAGCTTCGTCGAATGTCGGCCATGTTGCAGAATCAACGTCTGATTCACCTAGCGCTTCCCACATTTCGTAAGAAATGTGCGGTGTCATAGGGTAAAGCATACGTACGACTGCTTTTAGTGCTTCATCAAGTAGTGCACGATCTTGTACTGATTCTTGAGACGCTTTCGCTAGCTTGTTCATCAGTTCCATGATGGCAGCAATCGCAGTATTGAACGTCTGACGACGGCCAATATCATCGCTTACTTTTGCAATGGTCTTGTGAACATCACGGCGTAGTGCTTTTTGATCAGAAGATAGCGCAGAGACATCAACAGCTTCTGCAGCACCTTTTGATGCATGCTCGTTAACCAATTTCCATACACGTTTAAGGAAGCGGTTAGCCCCTTCAACGCCAGACTCTTGCCACTCAAGGGTCATGTCTGCAGGTGACGCAAACATCATGAATAGACGAACGGTATCTGCACCGTACTTGTCTACCATCTCTTGTGGGTCGATACCGTTGTTTTTCGACTTAGACATTTTGATCATGCCTGAGTGCGTTACGTCACGGCCTTGGTTATCGACGGCTTTCTCGATGCGACCTTTGCTATCACGCTCGATTTCAACATCCGTTGGTGCGATCCACTCTTTGGTGCCTTTGTCATTAGTGTGGTAGAAAGCATCAGCCAGTACCATACCTTGACATAGCAGTTGCTTGAACGGCTCGTCAGAGGTTACGTAACCTGCGTCACGTAGCAGTTTGTGGAAGAAGCGCGAGTACAGTAGGTGCATACAAGCGTGCTCGATACCACCAATGTATTGGTCTACTGGTAGCCAGTAGTTCGCTTTTTCAGGATCTAGAATATCGTCAGCTTGTGGTGAACAGTAACGCGCGTAGTACCAAGACGACTCCATGAAGGTATCGAAGGTATCGGTTTCACGCAGTGCTGGCTCGCCGTTAAAGGTCGTTTTTGCCCACTCTTTATCTGCTTTGATTGGACTTGTTACGCCGTCCATTACCACGTCTTCTGGAAGAATCACTGGTAGTTGATCAGCAGGAACGGGGTGAACTTCACCATCTTCCGTTGTTACCATTGGGATTGGCGCACCCCAGTAACGTTGACGAGAAACACCCCAGTCACGTAGACGGAAGTTAACTGTCTTCTTACCTTTACCTTCCGCTTCCAGTTTCGCTGCAATCGCATCGAACGCGGCTTGGAAAGTTAGGCCATCAAATTCGCCAGAATCAAACAGTACACCTTTTTCAGTGTATGCGGCTTCTGATACATCTAGCTCAGAACCGTCTTCTGGTTTGATTACAGGGATGATGTCGATGCCGTACTTAGTCGCAAATTCGTAGTCACGTTGATCGTGAGCTGGAACCGCCATTACCGCACCTGTGCCGTAATCCATCAGTACGAAGTTAGCCACGTAAACGGGAACAACACGACCGTTAAGCGGGTGGATAGCCGTTAGGCCAGTATCCATGCCTTTCTTTTCCATTGTTGCTAGTTCAGCTTCAGCAACTTTGGTGTTACGGCATTCATCAACGAATGCAGCAAGCTCAGGGTTGTTCTTAGACGCTTTCTCTGCCAGAGGGTGACCAGCAGCAATACCCACGTAAGATACGCCCATAAGGGTATCTGGACGTGTTGTGTACACTTCTAGTGGTGCTTCTTCGCCGTTAACCGCGAAAGATAGCTCTACACCTTCAGAGCGGCCGATCCAGTTGCGCTGCATGGTTTTTACCATGTCAGGCCAACCGTCAAGGTTGTCTAGATCGTCAAGTAGCTCTTGTGCGTATTCAGTGATCTTAATGAACCACTGAGGAATTTTCTTTTGTTCTACTGGGGTATCACAACGCCAGCAACAACCGTCTTCTACTTGCTCGTTAGCCAGTACAGTTTGGTCGTTTGGACACCAGTTTACAGAAGAGGTTTTCTTGTAAACTAGGCCTTTGTTGTAAAGCTTAGTGAAGAACTCTTGTTCCCAACGGTAGTACTCAGGCGTACAGGTTGCGAATTCACGATCCCAATCGTAGCCTAAGCCTAGTGCTTTAAGCTGGTTCTTCATGTACTCGATGTTTTCGTAAGTCCATGGTGCTGGTGCAGTGTTGTTTTTAACTGCTGCGTTCTCTGCAGGTAGGCCGAATGCATCCCAACCGATTGGTTGCATCACATTTTTGCCTTGTAGACGCTGGTAACGAGAAACAACATCACCGATGGTGTAGTTACGAACGTGACCCATGTGCAGTCGACCGCTTGGGTACGGGAACATGGAGAGACAGTAGAATTTTTCTTTATTAGGGTCTTCACTTACAACAAAGGTCTTGTTGTTGTCCCAGTGTTCTTGAACTTTCTGTTCAATGTCCTGTGGGCGATATTGTTCTTGCATCGATGACATCCAGGATTTTGTGAGTTGAGTACAAACACATTCAATATAATCGACATAGAATAACTAAAGGTAAAGGTGTCAACAATAGCTGAGGGTCATTCGATACAGTTAATTGTTGCTTTATCGCTGTCTTATACGGTGTTTTGGGCGACTTGTGTTGTCGGTTCAAGGAGAGGAGGTACATATGGCGAAGCAAAAAGCAGAATATGAAGCACTACTTGAAAAAGTCACTGAAGCCTTGAAGCATAGCCCCGAGGAACTTCAGCAATGGGTTGAAACCACGGAAAAATACCGTCAAGCCGCCAGTGATATGACCAAAGATGAGCTAGCGTTGATTTCGGCGTATTTAAAGCGTGACTTGGCTGAATTTGGTCAAAACGTAGAAGAAAGTTCAGAGCCTTTTGATGAAAGCCCATTTTATCAGGCGGTGTCAGAAACTATTTGGAGCGGTTTGGCTGAAATTACCGATAAAACCCAATTAGAGTGGCGCGAGGTGATGGGCGATATCCAGCATCAGGGTGTTTATCAAGCGGGAGAGATCATCGGCTTGGGTAATTTGGTTTGTGAGCACTGTGGTCATCATCAAATATATACCCATGTGAAACGCCTAGAACCTTGTATACGCTGTGGCCACAAGCAATTTACCCGCCAGCCGCTAGCGCCTTAATCGTTTCATCTCTTCTGTCAGCGGGCAGTGGTGCCCGCTTTTTTAAGCCTAATGCTTACTTTTCTAACGGTGGCGCTAAAATAACGGTTGGTTCATCGCTATCACTTGCCACAGGTGATGTCAGGTCACTGACGGGAGCACCTTGCTTGGCTTGGTCTGTATCCCTTTGATTGAGATCTTTGACCTGTTCTGTGGTCGCGCTGATTGGTTCATAGCTAAATTTTTGCCCAGCTAAGGATGCTTCGATCATCATTCCGCCTTTGGCGTAAGTGAAAATTGCCATACCATTTGTATAATTGGCTTCGACAAAGTTTTTACCTGAGCCCGCTCCAACACCAGTGGTGCCAGCCCGTGCTTGCGCACCTTCTGTTAAGGCGACAGCAGAGGCTTGAGCATCCAGTTCAAAGCTGCCACTAACAAATCGTTCGTAAGATCGCTGATCCTGAAAAAACATAATTTGGCTATATGATTGTCCACCAAATTGGAGCCCAACCGAAACTTGATACAGTTTGGCAAAACCTGTGATGGTTTGGCCTTGATAAACCGTGCCAGTGCCGTATGCGCCGCCTACCCAAAAACCGCCTTTACCAATTGAAGGGAAAATAGCGTAGCCGTATGCTGACTCGAAGAAGGGCTGGGTTTGCGGTGCCTGTTGAAAGTGTTCAAGTGAAGCGCGGGTATCGATGTCTTCTTTAGCCACAGAGCCCGTTGCGATACAAAGTAGGGCTAGTGCGCTAAACATGGTGAAGAGGCGGTGAACGGTTTTCATGGCAGGCATCCTTTACAGCGGTAATTATTTCTATCTTAGCAAGATGAAAAAAAAGACGAAGGGTTAATCTTCGTCTTTTAAGGTGCTATTAAGGTTGTTCGGTCTGGATCTCTCTAAATCCACCACGTTGGCGGCGGATCAAGATCATAGATAACGCCAGTGACCACAACACATAGCCATAGAGCGGCCAAGTCCCTAAGCTGGTGTAGGGCGTTAGACCATCTGTTGGCGTAACTTTAGCGCGCAGTACTGCGGTTTCAAACTGTGGGATCTGCTTGGTAATTTGTCCCATATGATCAACCACGGCCGTCACACCGGTATTGGTAGCGCGTAATAATGGTTTACCTAGTTCAAGTGAGCGCATTTGTGCGATTTCCATGTGTTGGAAAGGACCAATAGAGGTGCCAAACCACGCATCATTCGATAGGGTTAATAATAAATCGGTATCAATATTAACGTTCTGGCGCACTTGTTCACTAAACGCGACTTCATAACATAAAGCAGGCGCAAGGTGATAACCATTGGCCTCTAAGTTTGGCTGAACAAAGTCACCACGGCTAAAAGATGACATCGGCAAGTTAAAAAATGGCGCGATAGGTCGTAGTAAATCACCGAATGGAACAAACTCTCCGAAAGGCAGTAGGTGATATTTACTGTAGCGGGTTGCCGTATCGTAATCGTAACCATCGTCGTTATTTTTACCGAGCGTCAGAATGTTATTAAAAAACTCGCCATTGTCTTTTTGATCCAACACGCCAGTGATCACTGTGCTGTCATTTTTGCGCGCCACTTCATCCAAGTTTTGTAAGAATGATGGCAGATGTGCTTCAAGCGCAGGGATGGCAGCTTCAGGCCAAATGATTAAATCGGCATCCCAGTTTTCGCGGGTCAAATCGATGTATTTCATCAAGGTTGGCCAGCGTTCGCTAGGAAGCCATTTTAGCTCTTGCGGTACATTCCCTTGTACTAAGGCAACATCAAGCGTTTTGTCGGGATTGGGTGTCACCCATTGAATACCATGAGCCGCCCAAGCGAGGCCCGTAACGATGGCGGGTACCATCAATGGTTTCCAGTTTTTCGCCGAAATAGCCGCTGCAATACCAGCACTGATCAACACCAAAGCGAGCGTGATCCCTTCTACCCCAAAGATAGGAGCTAAGCCTGAAAGCGGAGAGTCAATTTGACCATAGCCCATCCATAGCCATGGGAAACCAGTAAATGCCCAGCCGCGAATCCAATCAAGTAATAGCCATAATACCGGCCCACTTAGCAGTAGCTGGTGGAAAGGGCGACCGCGATTAAAGCGGTTGAACAGCGCACCAAAAAACAGCGGATAGAGTGCCAGATAGCTGATCAGTGAGGTCATGAGGAAGACACTGGCGATTTTTGGCATTCCACCAAAAGTATCTATGCTGACATGGACCCAGCTGATCCCCGTCCCAAACAAGCCTAAGCCCCAGCTAAAGCCGATAACAGCAGATCGCTTAACTGTTTGATTGAGGAGCAGTAAGAAAAAGAGAGTGAGTGATACAGGGGCAAGAAGCCAGATATTATAAGGTGCGAACGATAAGGTCGCTAAAGCTCCCGCAAAAGCGGCCAATAAAGGCCGCCCAAGGGAGATGAAAAAGGCTTTATTCATCATTTAGAACTATTAAGTTGTCGTCGTTGGCTGATGCGCTTCATGAGGAATGGTCACTTGAAGCTGGATCACGCGACGGTTGTCAGCAGACGTAACTTTAAACGAGTAACCATCCAGTTCAACAACTTCACCACGGGCAGGTAAGTGACCAAAGCTGGTCATCACCAAGCCTCCGATAGTGTCGACCTCGTCATCACAGAATGCGGTTTGGAATAAGTCGTTAAAGTCTTCGATGGTCGCCAGTGCTTTTACCGAATAGGTATGTTTGCTTAGCTGACGGATATCTTGTTCTTCTTCATCGTCGAATTCGTCTTCGATTTCGCCAACGATTTGCTCAAGAATATCTTCGATAGTGATAACACCCGATACCCCCCCAAATTCATCAACAACGATCGCCATGTGATAGCGTTCTTCGCGGAATTCTTTGAGTAGACGATCAACTCGTTTGCTTTCAGGCACAACCACCGCAGGGCGGAGGACTTTGTCCATATCGAAAGGTTCAGAGTCTGGGATCAAGTAACGCAGTAAATCTTTAGCCAGTAGAATACCTTCTACATGGTCTTTGTCGTCACTGATCACAGGGTAGCGTGAGTGTTGAGCATCAACAATTAAATCAATAAGGTCTTCAAGCTTCTGAGAACGTTCGATGGTGACCATTTGAGAGCGTGGGATCATGATGTCCCGCACACGCATTTCTGCTATCTCCATTACACCTTCGAGCATGTCGCGGGTGTCGTGGTCAATCAAATCATTTTCTTCCGAATCGCGGAATACCTCGACCAGTTCTTCTCGGTTTTGTGGTTCACCTTGAAACAATTGGCCAATACGTTCAAAGAAGGACTTTCTACTCGGACCTTCAGAATTTTGCGAGTTATCTTCGTTCATCACTTTTCATGTCAATTAAGTGGTCTAAGCCACGGTAGCTATCCATCTGAATGATGGATAGCGATTGGTGTAACGAGTTACAGATTGTCGTCAGCGTAAGGATCAGCAAATCCCATGTTTTGCATGATTTCTGTTTCCAGCGCTTCCATTTCTTCTGCTTCTTCGTCATCAATATGGTCATAACCTAGCAGATGGAGACTGCCGTGTACAACCATATGTGCCCAGTGGGCATTTAGCGGTTTATTCTGCTCTTTTGCTTCTTTCTCAACAACCTGACGGCAGATGATAAGGTCACCTAGCAGATCAAGCTCTACACCAGGAGGCGCTTCAAATGGGAAAGACAACACATTGGTTGATTTGTCTTTACCGCGGTACTCATGGTTTAGCGTATGGCTTTCTTCTTCGTCAACCAAGCGGATAGTGACTTCCGCATCGGCTTTAAATAGGGTGACAGCTGCAGCTAGCCATTGCTGAAAATCAGCTTCGCTTGGTAAGCCTGCTTGATTTTCGGTTGCATGTTGCAGGTCGAGATAAATAGCCATTAGTTACTCTTTTCTGGTTCTACTGTTGGTGTCGCGGCTGCAAGCAGTGCAGCTTGTTCATCACGTCGGCGTTGTTCTGCTTGTTTGCGTTGCTTTTGATCGGCGGTTTCCCACACTTCATAAGCCTGAACAATACGGGCAACCACAGGGTGGCGGACAACGTCGTCAGCTTGGAAGAAGTTAAAACTGATTTCATCAACTTCCGATAATACTTCAATCGCATGACGTAAACCTGAACGGGCGCCACGCGGTAAATCGATTTGGGTCACATCACCGGTAATAACCGCGCGAGAATTGAAACCAATACGCGTTAGGAACATTTTCATTTGTTCCACTGTGGTGTTCTGGCTCTCATCCAAAATGATGAAGGCATCGTTAAGAGTACGACCACGCATATAAGCTAATGGGGCAACTTCAATCACATTTCGTTCAATTAACTTTTCAACGCGCTCAAAGCCTAGCATTTCAAACAGTGCGTCATACAGTGGTCGTAAATACGGATCGACCTTCTGGCTTAAATCACCTGGTAAGAAACCTAATTTTTCCCCCGCTTCAACAGCAGGGCGTGTTAGTAAGATACGACGGATCTCTTGGCGTTCTAACGCATCTACAGCCGCGGCTACTGCGAGGTAGGTTTTACCTGTACCAGCAGGGCCAACACCAAAGGTAATATCATGGGTCACCATGTTAGCGATGTACTGCGCTTGGTTTGGCGTACGTGGCTTAATGATCCCCTTTTTGGTTTTGATATTAATTTCTTTACCGTAAGGGATTGATGACTCAGTCGCTTGCTCTAATACACCTGACTCTTTGATCGCAAGGTGGATCTGGTCTGGTTCGATATCGGGAATCGTATTGCGAACAGGCGCGGTATCGACGTATAGGTTTTTCAGTATTTCAGCAGCGGCGTCGGCGGTATGAGGTTGGCCAACAACAGAGAAATGGCTGCTGCGATGGTTGATTTCGACACCCAAACGGCGTTCTAGTTGTTTAATATTATCGTCGAAAGGGCCGCAAAGGCTGGAAAGGCGCTGGTTATCGATAGGTTCCAGGTTTAATTCAACAGTAATAATTTTGCTCAAGGTTTGCCTCTCATTGTAGCCGCCCACAGCAACGGGCGGCTTTCTTATCAGGGCATTGGCCTAAAGACAAGCTTTAGGACGCGCACTATATACTATGGAGTATATACGCCAACACCCAATTCATCTTCTTTACGTGTTTTTTCCATCATCTCGGTCGGAGAGACAGCAATACGTAGATTCATTTCAGCTTCGGTGCGTACGACTTCACCACGTAGTGAGTTTGTGAACACATCCGTAATTTTCACATCAACAAATTGACCAATCAGTTCAGCAGAACCTTCAAAGTTCACAACACGGCTATTCTCGGTACGGCCGCGAAGTTCCATGATGTTTTTGCGTGATGGGCCTTCAACAAGGATACGTTGTTCAGTACCTAGCATTTGACGTGAGTAACGCATAGCTTGAGTATTGATCTGTTGCTGTAGTTCATACAAGCGTTCTTTCTTCACTTCTTCAGGAAGATCACACGGATAATCCGCAGCAGGCGTACCTGGACGTGCTGAGAAGATGAAGCTAAAGCTCATATCGAAATCAATTTCGCGGATCAGCTTCATGGTATCTTGGAAGTCTTGATCACTTTCACCTGGGAATGCCACGATGAAATCAGAGCTGATCGTAATATCCGGGCGCGCTTTACGCAGCTTACGGATTTTCGATTTGTACTCGATCGCAGTATGTGGGCGCTTCATGTTAGCCAGAATGCGGTCTGAACCACTTTGTACTGGTAAGTGAAGGAAGCTCACCACTTCAGGTGTATCTTTGTACACTTCGATAATATCGTCAGTGAACTCGATAGGGTGGCTGGTGGTGTAACGAATACGATCGATACCATCAATGGCTGCCACTAAACGTAATAGTTCAGCAAAGGTTGCAAGCTCATCGTCGTGGGTTGCGCCACGGTATGCGTTAACGTTTTGACCCAGTAGGTTGACTTCACGTACGCCTTGCTCTGCAAGCTGTGCGATTTCAAATAGCACATCGTCTAGTGGACGGCTAACTTCTTCACCGCGCGTATAAGGTACAACACAGTAAGTACAGTATTTAGAACAGCCTTCCATGATAGAAACGAAAGCTGTCGCACCGTCAGCGCGAGGTTCAGGCAGGTTATCGAATTTTTCAATTTCAGGGAAAGAAATATCCATAACTGGTGCGTGATCGGTACCTGAACGCTTAATCATTTCTGGCAAACGGTGTAGGGTTTGTGGGCCAAAAATAACATCAACGTATGGTGCACGTTTGCGAATAGAATCGCCTTCTTGGGTTGCTACACAACCGCCTACACCAATCACAAGATCAGGTTTTTTATCTTTTAGGGTTTTCCAACGACCTAGCTGGTGGAAAACTTTTTCTTGAGCCTTTTCACGGATTGAGCAGGTATTCAGTAGCAGAACATCTGCTTCTTCTGGGATTTCCGTTAGCTCGAAGCCGTTTGAGGCATTGAGAAGATCGGCCATTTTCGATGAATCGTATTCGTTCATCTGGCAGCCCCAGGTTTTAATAAGCAGTTTCTTCGCCATGTCTAACTCTTCGCTCGTAGTGTTCAATTATTGCATTCAACATTGCTCGAAAGGCGGTAGGCCTCATATTTGAGAGCGGGACCGCCAGCAAGCCGCGTATTGTACTGCTTTATCTGGTGTCTGACTAGATCCTCGCCACCCCGAATAAATTGTGGTTTTTTGGCCTGTGTTCAGTTGCCAAGGTTGAATGCTCGCATTATGGTTCTAGCAAGGTAAAATATCAGCAGCCAAACAATGAGATAAGTGTATGGAACAGTTTGATGTAGTGATTGCCGGTGGCGGCATGGTAGGGGCCGCAACGGCTGTTGGTATGGCGCAATATGGCCTACGTGTGGCAGTGCTTGAAGGCCAACAACCCCAACAATTTGATGCAAGCCAGCCGATGGATTTACGGGTGTCGGCAATTTCGCCTAACTCGGTCGGATTATTGAGCCGACTCGGGGCGTGGGATGCCATTCAAGCGATGCGTGTGTGCCCGTTTAAGCGATTAGAAACCTGGGATCACCCTGAGTGCCGTACGCGATTTAGCGCTGATGAGATGCAACTGGATCGTTTAGGCTTCATTGTGGAAAACCGTTTGATTCAGCTTGGTCTTTGGCAGCAGTTTGCGGATTACCCTAACCTGACTTTGCTATGCCCAACCAGAATGACACACAGTGAGAAGGTGGCTGATGGGGTTCTCGTCACGTTAGACGATGGTCGTCAATTGCAAGCGAAGTTACTTGTGGGCGCAGATGGCGCGAACTCACAGGTGCGTCAGCAAGCTGGGATTGGTATCACGGCCTGGGATTACCGACAGCATTGTATGCTGATCAATATAAAAACAGCGTTACCTCAACAAGATATCACCTGGCAGTGGTTTACACCTAAAGGCCCTCGTTCGTTCTTACCTCTTGTTGGTCATCAAGGATCACTGGTGTGGTACGACAGCCCACAGCGCATCAAGCAACTGTCAGCCATGACAGCAGAGCAGCTTGCGGTTGAAGTGACGTTACACTTTCCTGCTGAAGTGGGCGAGTTTACTGTTGTTAATTGGGGGAGCTTCCCGTTAACCCGCCGTCACGCTCAACAGTATTACCAAGATAATGTTGTGCTATTAGGGGATGCCGCGCATACAATCAATCCATTAGCCGGTCAGGGGGTTAACCTCGGTTTTAAAGATGTCGATGTATTGTTGCATGAAGTAGAGAAAGCGGGCAAAAGCTGGGCAGAGCAAGAGGTACTTAAGAAGTATGAACGCCGTCGTCGTCCTGATAATCTGATCATGCAAACAGGCATGGACTTTTTCTACACCACATTTAGTAATGATTTATTGCCGCTGAAAATTGCTCGTAACATTGGTTTGAAAGTGGCAGAGAAAGCCGGCCCAATAAAAAAACAAGTATTGAAGTATGCGATGGGAATGTAACTGTCGCATAAAATAACGACTTTACAGAAAGAGGCGAGCCTGAGTGCTCGTCTTTTTTATATCCATTTCTTGGGGGAACTAATAGCCAGATAAAGAAAAAGCCGAATGTTATTAAAAACATTCGGCTTAACAACCAGAGAGATACGATTTTTTAGGTTGTAAAAAGAGTGGAAAGCCACTCTAAGTCTTCTGCAAAAGATACACATCATTAATGGTTAATCACCAATTGATAGTTGTATCTTTAGCTTGCAACAGGCAAAAGAAAACCCACCAAAAGGTGGGTTTCTAAATGATGGTGCGGACGGAGAGACTTGAACTCTCACACCTTGCGGCGCCAGAACCTAAATCTGGTGCGTCTACCAATTCCGCCACGTCCGCATACTCAAAGATGTTCATCAACTTACGTTGTGCACACCATTAAGTTAAATGGTGGCAGGGCTACCTGGATTCGAACCAGGGGATGGCGGCATCAAAAGCCGCTGCCTTACCGCTTGGCGATAGCCCTACAGCGTTACTCGATTAAGAGAACGAATTTTCTCGGCGAGGAGAAAGAATAAGTTAAGAGAAATGGTGCGGACGGAGAGACTTGAACTCTCACACCTCGCGGCGCCAGAACCTAAATCTGGTGCGTCTACCAATTCCGCCACGTCCGCATTTTATATCGTTAATTGCTTAACGAATTGTCTCTAACTTATTAAGTCACATAATCTGCAATTGGTGAGCGTGATTATGATCTTTTTTACTTTGAGCTCTAGTGAAAGAGTACAAAGAATATGGTGCGGACGGAGAGACTTGAACTCTCACACCTTGCGGCGCCAGAACCTAAATCTGGTGCGTCTACCAATTCCGCCACGTCCGCATACTCAAAGATGTTCATCAACTTACGTTGTGCACACCATTAAGTTAAATGGTGGCAGGGCTACCTGGATTCGAACCAGGGGATGGCGGCATCAAAAGCCGCTGCCTTACCGCTTGGCGATAGCCCTACAGCGTTACTCGATTAAGAGAACGAATTTTCTCGGCGAGGAGAAATAAATAAGTTAAGAGAAAATGGTGCGGACGGAGAGACTTGAACTCTCACACCTCGCGGCGCCAGAACCTAAATCTGGTGCGTCTACCAATTCCGCCACGTCCGCATTTTATATCGTTAATTGCTTAACGAATTGTCTCTAACTTACTTAGTCACATAATCTGCAATTGGTTAGCATGATTACGATCTTTTTTACTTCACGCACTTATAAAGTGAATGAAGAATATGGTGCGGACGGAGAGACTTGAACTCTCACACCTYKCGGCGCCAGAACCTAAATCTGGTGCGTCTACCAATTCCGCCACGTCCGCATACTCAAAGATGTTCATCAACTTACGTTGTGCACACCATTAAGTTAAATGGTGGCAGGGCTACCTGGATTCGAACCAGGGGATGGCGGCATCAAAAGCCGCTGCCTTACCGCTTGGCGATAGCCCTACAGCGTTACTCGATTAAGAGAACGAATT
>NZ_JAKJSO010000029.1:0-36410 GCF_050337045.1 Photobacterium kagoshimensis
TCCCCCACATCAAGGCATATTCCCAGGCATTACTCACCCGTCCGCCGCTCGTCAGCGAAGTAGCAAGCTACTTCCTGTTACCGCTCGACTTGCATGTGTTAGGCCTGCCGCCAGCGTTCAATCTGAGCCATGATCAAACTCTTCAATTTAAAGTTTTTGATGGCTCAATGAATACTGATTGAATATCGATAACTAGAAGCTAGTCATGATATTCGAATTGACTGTGCCAAATAATAAGTAAACTTGTTATTTGTATTGGTCACTCAGTTCATTGATGCCAAATTCATTCTTACTTAAAAGTAACAATGAATAGTTTTGACTATTCATTTCACGAGTGCCCACACAGATTGCATGGTCAAATTGTTAAAGAACAAACTGACTTATCGTTGCTGGCTAAGCGCCTTGCTCCGTGTCAGTGAGGACGCATTATAGAGACTTAGATCACATTGGCAAGGGCCTTTTTGAATTAATTAAAGAAACACGCACCAACCGAACAAAATTACACCAAATACTAAATAACTGGTCAAATAACGACGTTACACCGCTAAATTACAGTGATGCTTGCTCTTCTATTTCATTAATTAACCCCTGTGGTAGCGCTAATGCTTGAGACAATTGTGCTAAATATGCCTTTTCCATAAAGTGATTAACATCGATTGCGAGTAATGAGACTAAATAGACTTATGAGGCTTGCTCTAAGTTTGCCATATCCTTAGCCAGTAAAGCAGGAACTAACGGTTCATTTATCCAACGCACTATTAATGCTTCAACATTTACTCCTGCACTAAGGTAAAGACAATAACCCATAAAAAAAGCACCGAAGCGATCACTCACTTCGGTGCTTTACCGTTTATTGCTATTAAATCATTACTCGATGACTTAAAACTCGCTATTGCTGCGCAACAATTTTCCCGTCTGTTGCCACAATTTTGATCTGTTTGCTCGGTACTAATTTACCTGACAAGATATCTTGAGCGAGTGGGTTCTCGATATATTGTTGAATCGCGCGTTTAAGTGGACGAGCACCGTATACAGGGTCAAAACCAGCTTGAGCAATTAGCTCAAGTGCACTTTCATCCAATTCCAGTTTGTAGTCTTTCTCTTCAAGACGCTGAACTAGTCGCTCGACCTGAATACTAGCAATATGCTTAATATTCTCTTGCCCAAGCGGGTGGAACACCACTGTCTCATCCACACGGTTAATAAACTCAGGGCGGAAATGATGGCTCACAACATCTAACACCATGTCTTTGATGCCGGCATAATCAAGCTCACCAAAGTTTTCTTGAATACGGTCAGATCCTAAGTTCGAGGTCATGATGATCACGCAGTTACGAAAATCAACCGTTCGTCCCTGCCCATCGGTAAGGCGGCCATCATCTAATACCTGTAAAAGGATATTAAATACATCAGGGTGTGCCTTTTCTACTTCATCAAGCAAAATGACAGAATAAGGACGACGACGAACAGCCTCCGTTAGATAGCCCCCCTCTTCATAACCAACATAGCCAGGAGGCGCCCCGACTAACCGAGCAACAGAGTGTTTCTCCATAAACTCTGACATGTCGATGCGTACCATATTATCTTCGCTATCAAACATGAATTTTGCTAGCGATTTACATAATTCAGTTTTACCGACACCCGTTGGCCCTAAGAATAAGAAAGAGCCAATTGGGCGGTTCGGATCAGAAAGCCCTGCTCGGCTACGGCGAATTGCATTGGATACCGCATCTACCGCTTCATTTTGACCAATCACACGCTTGTGCAATTCTTCTTCCATCCGCAGTAACTTATCGCGCTCTCCCTCCAGCATTTTGGCAACAGGAATACCAGTTTGACGCGACAGTACTTCAGCTATTTCGGCTTCAGTCACTTTATTGCGTAGCAAGCTCATTTCCTGCATCTCAGCTTGAGCGGCTAAATCAAGTTGTTTCTCAAGCTCAGGGATCTTGCCATATTGCAGTTCAGACATACGGTTCAGATCACCTGCACGGCGAGCGATCTCCATATCCATTCGTGCTTGCTCAAGTGCTGATTTAATGTGTTGAGTGCCTGATAGTGCGGCTTTTTCTGCTTTCCACACTTCTTCTAATTCTGCGTAATCACGCTCTTTGCTTTCAAGCTCGAGGTGTAAATCGCTCAAACGTTTCTGGCTGGCATCATCACTTTCTTTGGCCAGTGCTTGCTGTTCTATTTTTAACTGGATAATACGGCGCTCTAAACGATCGAGAGATTCTGGTTTAGAGTCGATTTGCATACGAATGCTTGAAGCCGCTTCATCAATCAGATCGATGGCTTTATCGGGCAATTGGCGATCTGACACATAACGTTGCGATAAACGTGCCGCTGCGACAATCGCTGGATCAGTAATTTCGACATGATGGTGCAGCTCATAACGCTCTTTTAGGCCACGTAAGATTGCCACGGTATCTTCAACCGTTGGTTCATCCACCAGCACTTTTTGGAAGCGACGCTCAAGCGCAGCATCTTTTTCAATATACTGGCGATATTCATCGAGTGTCGTCGCACCAACACAGTGTAATTCACCTCGAGCAAGAGCGGGTTTAAGCATGTTACCCGCATCCATTGAGCCTTCGCCTTTACCTGCGCCGACCATAGTATGCAATTCATCAATAAAGAGGATCACACTGCCCTCTTCTTGAGAAAGTTCATTTAGAACCGATTTCAAACGCTCTTCAAACTCACCGCGGTATTTAGCACCGGCAATCAAAGCGCCCATATCTAACGATAAAACACGTTTATTACGTAGCCCTTCAGGTACTTCACCATTAATAATGCGTTGGGCAAGCCCTTCAACAATGGCTGTTTTACCGACACCAGGCTCACCGATGATCACTGGGTTATTCTTAGTACGGCGCTGCAACACTTGAATCGTGCGGCGAATTTCATCATCCCGCCCAATAACAGGGTCCAATCTGCCTTGCTCTGCTCGTTCAGTCAGATCAATCGTGAACTTCTCTAACGCTTGACGGTTTTCTTCCGCGTTAGGATCATCAATATTTTGTCCACCACGCACTTGATCTATCGCCTTTTCAACTTTATTCGCCGTTAAGCCCAGATCTTTTAGCAATACGCCTAGCGGACCTTTGTCATCGACTGCAGCCAAAATAAACAATTCAGAAGATATGTATTTATCTTTGCGTTTCTGCGCCAGCTTGTCGCACATGTTCAGCAGCATACCCATGCTATGAGAAAGCTGAACATCACCACCAATGCCTGTTACTTTAGGAAGTTTATCGAGCTGCTCAGATAAGCGAGAACGTAATTGCGTTATATCTACGTCTAGCATGGTGAGCAATGGACGAATCGTGCTGCCATCTTGGTTGATCAATGCCAACATCAAGTGAACAGGCTCAATGTACTGATGGTCTCGCCCTAATGCTAGCGATTGCCCGTCAGAAATGGCCATTTGAAACTTACTGGTAAATCGGTCAAGACGCATAAGTCCTCCCCTCTCGATATTATTTCTCAGTAATAGATATGGAGCTGATCTCGCAATTTTTCAACTTAATCCACACCAGTTTATTGTTTAGAGTCACTAAAAACGTCACCACCACTATGCAAGATTAGTCATATTCACTGTTTAGCTTTATTTATTTGATGTTTTAAATGGAATGGCATTCCCTATGTTGACAGTCAAATATAGAATGCCGTACTATTTAATCAATACGACGTTCCATATCGAGGAAAGCACCATGTTCAAGAAAGGTCTAACTACTTGCGCTGTTATCATTGTCGCACTTGCTTCATCTACTCACGTTATGGCTCAACGCGATATTCAAGAAAAACGCCAAGAAGTACGCCAAGATGCACGCGTTGAATCCCGTACGGAAGCGCGTATTGAAAATCGTCGCAACCCGAAAACCACGGCGACAAATGTGGTTGTTATTCAAAATGCCATGATGCGTACTGTTAGCTACAAAGGTGTTGTGCTGTTGCACGATACCGTCAACCAACGCTTCTACCGTGCGAAAGACAATGGTTATGAGCTTTACTCAGTACCATTCGGTGCGAATGTGGTTCAGCTTTCGCAAGCTAACCCAATGAACATCACAATCATTAACTAATGTGATCACCAAATACAAAAAAGCCCCGTAAACATGATGTTTACGGGGCTTTTACGATAAATATCTAATGATAAAAACGGTTAGTCAATCCAGATCAAGCTCGCTTGGCGACCAGTAACACCATCTCGACGGTAAGAGAAGAAAGTCTCAGATTCAGTCACGGTGCAGTGCTCTCCCCCATAAATATGGGTTATACCGCTATGGCATAGGCGCTGACGAGCAAGCTGATAAATATCAGCTAACCACTTTTCACCGTGTGCTGTAAATGCACACTCGGCTTCAGGAAGCACAGCCATAAACTGCTGGCGTACTTCTTCTCCCACTTCAAATTGCTGCGGGCCAATCGCTGGGCCTAACCACACAAGTATATCGTCTCTTGGCGCATCAAATAGCGCTAACGCTTGTTCGATAATGCCATCGACTAAACCTCGCCACCCAGCATGAACAGCCGCAACTTGTGTTCCTCCTTTATCACACAGTAATACTGGAAGGCAGTCCGCTGTCATAACAGTACACGCGATGCCCGGTTGCTGAGTATAGCTACCATCGGCACCGACAGCTGCAAGCAAAGGCTCAGTTAACCTTAGCACGGTTGTACTGTGGACTTGATTTAGCCAAGCAGGAGCGGATGAAAGCTGCAGCTGATGCTGCAAACTATCACGATGATGACAAACCGCTTTGGGATCATCGCCAACATGCAAACCTAAGTTAAAACTTTGGTATGGCGCAGCACTGATACCGCCTGCTCTTGTTGTGCTAATCGCTTTCACATGAGCAGGTGCGGGCCAGTCAGGGATAATATGCGCTGTCATCATCACATCCTTTTGGATTCACTAACGTGCTAACTGACGTTAGTAATCGTCTTCACCATTTTCGATTTTATCTTTGCGCAGAATGTCGATCATCGCCACCATATCGCTTGGTAGCGGAGCATGCCATTCCATCACTTCACCCGTAATTGGGTGAGCAAGACGTAACATACGCGCATGCAATGCTTGGCGATCAAAGGCACGCAGAGCGGCAATAAACTCATCCGATGCATGGCGTGGCGGACGAGGACGACCACCGTATTGCACATCACCCACCAGCGGGTAAGTCAGGTAAGACATATGCACACGGATTTGGTGGGTACGGCCCGTTTCAAGACGAATAACCAAACGCGTGTGTACGCGGAAGTGCTCAGCGACACGGTAATGCGTAATCGCAGGTTTGCCCAACTCGTGAACAGCCATACAAATACGCTTCGTCGCATGGCGACCGATGGGTTTTTCAATCGTACCACCGCCGGTCATTTTACCGATAGCGATAGCTTCGTACTCACGCGTGATCTTACGTTTTTGCAACGCACGTACTAAACGTGTTTGCGCTTGGATCGTTTTCGCCACCACCATTAAGCCGGTAGTGTCTTTATCCAAACGGTGCACAATCCCCGCACGTGGTACTTCAGCCAGTGACGGGCAATGGTGCAATAATGCATTCAATACCGTACCGTCTGGTGTACCTGCACCAGGGTGAACCACGAAGTCGCGCGGTTTGTTGATCACGATAATATCGTCATCTTCGTACACGATATTCAATGGAATATCCTGTGCTTCCCAACGCACTTCATCTTCAATTTCGGCAATAATGTGCAGCTCTTCGCCACCCATCATTTTTGCACGTGGCTTATTAACGACTTCGCCGTTAACCGACACCATGTCGCCAAGGATCCATTCTTTGATACGAGATCGTGAATAATCTGGATATAATTCTGCAACAACCTGGTCTAGACGTTTGCCTAGCTGGCTCTCATTTACTGTATTTGTTAACTCTATTTGCTGTGCCATAGCGAACTTTTTCAAAAAGCGTGAGACTAAATGCCAAACGCTGAGTAAAATAACCTAATAGTGTCATTGTATCTGTTAACGGCTCTCACCGTAATGGATCACAGAAATAAAATTTTTGATCAAGGAATCTGACGCCGTAATGAAACGCCTGACTCTCACAGCGATTCTTGCTGTCGCCCTACTTTCGGGCTGTTCTAGCACAGAAGAAGTTGTGCCAGATGTGCCACCTTCTGAACTTTATGCCACTGCGCAAGAAGCACTACAGAGTGGTAGCTGGACAAAAGCCATCGAACGTTTGGAAACGCTCGACTCACGTTATCCATTCGGTGCCTACTCAGAACAGGTACAACTGGATCTGATTTATGCTTACTACAAAAACGACGATCTCGCGTTAGGTGAAGCCACCATTGACCGTTTTAATCGTTTAAACCCTGTTCACGAAAAAACAGACTGGGTAATGTATATGCGTGGTCTAACACACATGGCACAAGATCGTAGCTTTATGCACGACTTGTTCAGTGTCGACCGCCACGATCGCGATCCTGTACCTGCGCGCACGGCTTTCCGTGATTTCAAACGCTTACTTGATCGCTTCCCGAATAGCCAATATGCCGCAGATGCCAAAGCTCGGATGATTTTCCTAAAAAATCGTCTTGCTGATTACGAGCTAGCCACCGCGGATTTTTACGTTCGCCGTGAAGCATGGGTCGCAGCAGTTAACCGTTGCCAGCAGATCCAACGCTTATACCCAGACACCGAAGCTGCACGTAAGTCATTAGACTTAATGCTTACAGCCTACGAAGCACTAGGACTTGAAGAGCCTATTGCTAATACTAAAAAGCAAATTGCGCTTAACCCAAGTTAGCGGCATATGCACAGTAACAAAAACGGCAGCCTTGAAGGCTGCCGTTTTTTTAATTCAATATTTTTATCGATTTTCGTTCAGCCTAGCTGTCGCTCATCAACAATGTGGCTCATAGCCTCTTGCCTTAAATGGACAAAAATAACACAAGCGTTTGTAACTAATCGAAAAAGTCCCCTAGTCAGCACCAGCCGCCAGCGTTTTATCTTCCTTCATACTGCCCTAACCCGAACGGAATTAACAAGCCTTTTCGTGCAAGTTTTTTACGACAAAAGCGATTTGATCACAGAATTATTCTGGATAAATTTAAAAAAAACAAAGCGTGATCTAGATCACGTTATTGTACCCTGAATTTAGTAATCTGAAGTCAACCCAACGAAGGGTAGCAAAAGAGGAAGATAATTATGACAGTAGAAATCACCGGCAAAAACCTAGATATCACCCCTGCTATCCGTGAGAGAATTGAACTTAAATTCAGTAAGTTAGAAAAGTACCAAGTGCCGCTAATTAACAAGCACGCTGTAATTAGCACAGAACCTAATCGCCAATTTAAAGTTGAAGCATCTGCTGCTATTCCGGGAGGTAATATTGTTGCCTCAGCAGAGCACGACGACATGTACGGTGCGATTACTGAAGTTTATCAAAAACTCGAACGCCAACTAAATAAACAAGCGCATAAGCCTTCTGCGCGCCGAGCAAGCCACAGCAATAAGCCAGAGGTTGCTGAAGTAGAGGTAGAGGAAGAAGAAGCTGACGTATAACCGCAAGCTTAAAGAGGAATTCATAACCAACCCCGCCTAGTGCGGGGTTAGTTCTTTTTGCTGCTTTATTCGCCTTGACAACCTTCTTCAACAACAATATGGTGATTTAGTCCCTAAGGGATACAAGACTGTAAATAAATCATCACAAACAAGAAACGAATTATCTAACGACTATGTCTGAACTTAACCTGTTTTTCTTTACCTTCTTTTTTATGTCCCCTTAGTGGAGGCTATTCGTTATGCAAAAAAGAAGATAAAGACGAATAGAAAGCCTCCCAAACGGGAGGCTTTTTTGCATATATCAAACACATATAATGTTTTAATCGATAAGCTGCCGCGATGACAAGGATCCTTATGACAGACAAACAATACTCATTGGATGATATTCGTACCAATGTTAGCCGGATAGACAACGAGCTACTGAAACTATTAGCTGAACGCCGTCAACTTAGCCTTGAAGTCGCAAAAAGCAAAATTGAAACGGCCAAGCCCGTGAGAGATCTAACCCGAGAACAAGCACTACTCTTGCGCTTAGTTGACTCAGGTAAAGAATTACAGCTAGACCCGCAATACGTTACCCAAATTTTCCACACCATTATTGAAGACTCAGTGCTGTATCAACAAGCCTATTTACAAAAGCTCACTAACCCAGAAAGCTTGCAGCCAGTTGCCCGAGTCTCTTTCTTAGGCGCTAAAGGGTCATACTCTCACCTTGCCAGCCGTAACTACTTCAGCAAGAAACAAACCAAACTGGTTGAGATGAGCAGCTCTACCTTCCGTGACATTATCAATACCGTTGAAACAGGCAACGCTGACTATGGTGTCTTACCCATCGAAAATACCAGCTCAGGCTCTATTAATGAGGTTTACGACCTACTGCAACACACCAGCCTGTCAATTGTTGGGGAAATTACTCAGCCAATCGAGCATTGCCTACTGGTTGCGACCGAGACCAATATAGATAATATTAAGACGCTCTATTCGCACCCACAGCCTCATCAGCAGTGTAGTGAATACTTACATGCAATGGGTGATATCAGCCAAGAATATTGTTCTAGCACTGCTGAAGCAATGCAGAAAGTGGCAGAACTACAACGCGATGATGTTGCAGCTATAGGCAATGCATCAAGTGGCGAAATTTATGGGTTAACCGCGGTAAAATCAGGTATCGCCAATCAGCAAGAGAACTTCACCCGTTTTATTGTGGTTGCACGCAAGCCAGTCGAAGTCACCTCGCTGATCCCAGCGAAAACCACTTTGATTATGTCAACAGCACAAAAAGCGGGCTCTTTGGTTGAATGTTTAGTGGTACTACGTAACCTGAATATCAATATGACCAAGCTAGAATCACGTCCCGTTATCGGTAATCCGTGGGAAGAGATGTTCTACCTTGATGTTGAGCAGAATCTAAAATCAGACGTCATGCAGGAAGCACTTGAAGAGCTGACGCGCTTAACCCGCTTTATTAAAGTACTCGGTTGCTACCCAAGCGAAAATGTTAAGCCAGTCGATATCGAATTTTAATCACCACGACTCAATGACAAGTAAGGGAGCATAATGCTCCCTTGTTTATATCTAATACCAATTCAACTGAACAACTGATAATCGCGTGATAGATTGTGTAGTAAGATCAACTCACTAACAGTGATAAGTTAGTTAACCATCTTATGTAATTCTGATAATGACGTAGCCATTTTCACACCAGGTACATTCGTACCAACAGTCGCAACAAAGGAACCACTGACATTCCCTTTTTTATAGGTCGTAAATGCCACTCGATACAAGCCTCTTGTCAGTGCTTTCTCCGGTTTATTCACTTGTGTTTCAATACGCACTAGAGAGTTGTACTTAGCATGACGTTCTTCTTCATAGGTATCATCACCATCATCGTCTTGCTCTAATACGCTAAACACCTTTTTAGCACTCTTGATTTTCTCGGGTGAAAATACACTCATGCGTTCAACACGAATCCAAGTATCGAACCATTTGTCCGCATCTTGCTTTAGCTTTTTCTCAAAGCCTTTTTGAACAAAATCATCGCTCGTTGGCTCAGCTAAATTCCCCACAGGTGAAATCATACGTACACCCAATTCATCCAAAGCAGCAGGCACCCATACGTATAGGTAATACGCATCTTTGCCTTTAATTTTCGCTGATGGCTTTGAGTTTTTATCGATATACCCAAAATAATTAACGCTATTGGCATAAGGTACCGATATTTGAGCTATCCCTAATCCTTCTGTCTTACTGGACGTTAAGCTTGGTAAGCCATCCCCTGTTAAGCTACCAAAACTAAACGCCATTGCCGATGAGCTAGACAAAATTAACGCGCCAACTAACATTTTTAATTTCATTCTCGAATCCATATTATTTAGCTTTCACAACTAACTAAAACTGAATAGTTGAGAAATGCTGAGGTATAACGTCCATAAGTCGAGGTCTAAGCATAAATAACGTCGGGGGAATTAAAATCACGCAATAATGGTAAAGCATTATGGATCGCAAACAATATGCGCAAGCGATGACATAGTTGCGCTTTACTGGAAGTCAGTACAAACACCTAGCATAGGGTGGAGAGGTAATTCCTATCGGTAGGATACGCTAAAGCGTTAATATGTAGATAACGTAGATTGGTTCATCACAGATGGCTATAACAGCTAGCAGCCATCTGAAAAAATAGTCGTCACAAATATCGTTTCGCTATTATTGGATATATTCGTTGCTTGCAAATAACATTGGCTTTCATACACGGCTGTGGCTGTTTTTTGAAAACCAAACACCACAACATGTGGGCCGGTCTGCCCATTCGTGATTCCGTTAAAAGTATGGATGTCGGTTTGTACTATATGGTCTAAATTGGCTTTACTCGCGACTGGGGTTCCATCAATCACGGCAATGTTCTTATTATTGACCTCAACAAAAGCCTGACCTTTTTCGGCTCCGTTTAATGCCGCCTTACCATAAACGATACCCACAGAACTCTTGAGTGCACCTTCCACACCACTGAGCGTGGCTTTTCTTGCGTCACCCTGAATATTCATGAACTTTGGGGCTGCCGTCACGGCTAAAATACCGAGTACAACGATCGTCACAATCAATTCTATTAGAGTAAAACCTTTATTAGTCATTGTGAGCCACCATCGCCAAAGTTACTCACATTGTACCCTAACGCCATAAAGAGCTAAAGGTTCGACAGCCAACAGTATGCATATCTTCTTCAATGCGCAATAACTTGCCGAGAAGACAGAAGGATAGGAATAACGGACAATAAGTAAAGATAAAAGCGAGAATAAGAGGCTATTCTCGCTTCTGGATATAGTTGAAGACTATGATCGATGCGTCGAATCGTTCGCTTGGCGCAATAACCCTTGGCTCTCGGTTAAGAAATGCTGAGCGTAATCACCAAACCAATTTTCTACTTGATCAAAAGCTTGGGTGAATGCGGCTTTATCTTGGCTTTCCAGCATAGTGATCGCTTCACCAAACCGTTGATGGAAGCGTTTGATCATCGCCAAATTCTGCGGCGCAGACATAATAATATCCGCATACAATTGAGCATCTTGAGCAAACAAGCGCCCGACCATGGCAAGCTCTAAACGATAAATCGGTGAGCTAAGCGATAGCAATTGATCTAATCGAGGGTCTTCTTCTGCTAGGTGCACCCCGTAAACAAAAGAAGTGAAATGGCGCAGGGCCTGGATCAAGGTCATACCCTGATCATGCTCTATTGCACTGATCCGATTTAGACTCGCCCCCCAAATTTGGAATTGCTCAAGCAACCACTGGTAATGATCTGGGTTGCGCCCATCACAATACACGATCACTTGCTTAGCCAAGCTTGGAATATCAGGGCCAAACATAGGGTGTAGGCCAATCACAGGCCCTTTATGGACTTCTAGCATAGCTTGTAGCGGACCACTTTTAACTGAAGTTAAATCCGCCAAGATACAATCAGCCGGCAAGTTACCTAACTTGGCTATCACTTGTTCAGTCACATTGATAGGCACTGACACTACGACCATGCCAGCATCCGCTAACAAGTCATCAGCCTGATCCCACTCATCGCTCCCCAATTTACGTACTTGGTAGCCCGACAATTCAAATAACCGACAAAACAATCCACCCAGTTGGCCATGACCACCCACCACCACAATCGGTCGAAGATCAGGCTTGAGGCATTTAAAACCAGAATCATTTTCACTGGAGTAAGACTCACGCATAGTACGGCGCAAAATGTCTTCAATCAGATCAGGCGGTACCCCTTTGCTCTCTGCTTCTTCACGACGAGAGGCCAACATTGCCGCTTCACGATCGGGCGCATAAATAGGTAATCCATGCTGACTTTTTACGTGACCAACATCTTCTACTAATGACAGACGGCGAGCGAGAAGCTCTACCATCTGGCGATCAACCTCATCGATTTGATCTCTTAATTTACTCAGTTCAGCAACCATGACTCTGCTTTCCGTACTTATTGATTACGTTCTTGTAAGAAGGGGACTAACTCTTTATGCGCATGACGCAGGAGGGACTCTGTGTCACCCCAGTTAATGCAGGCATCAGTAATAGACACCCCGTAAGCCATCTCTTGACGTGACAAATCAGCGCTCTGATTCCCTTCATTGATATGGCTTTCTAGCATCAAACCAATAATAGATTTATTGCCTTCTCGAATTTGATGGATCACATCTTCGGCCACAAGAGGTTGGCGACGGTAATCTTTACGCGAATTAGCATGGCTACAGTCTACCATCAGCGATGGTGATAGACCTGCCGCAGTCATCTCGTTTTCACACTCTGTCACCGAAACTGAATCGTAATTAGTTTGCTTACCGCCCCGTAAAATCACATGGCCATCAGGGTTGCCTTGCGTATTCAGTAAAGCAACTTGTCCCTGGCGGTTGATCCCCATAAAACGGTGACCAGAAGCCGCCGCTTGCATCGCATTGATTGCCGTACCTAAGCTACCATCGGTGCCGTTTTTGAAGCCAACAGGCATAGATAAGCCACTTGCCATCTCGCGGTGAGTTTGTGACTCCGTTGTACGTGCCCCAATTGCCGCCCAACTAAACAAGTCGCCAATGTACTGCGGGCTGATCGGATCCAGCGCTTCCGTTGCGAGTGGGATCCCCATTTCAACCAAATCAATCAGTAGCTGACGTGCAATGTGCAGACCTTCCTCAACTTCAAATGAACCATCCAAATGCGGGTCGTTGATCAAGCCTTTCCAGCCCACCGTGGTGCGGGGCTTTTCAAAGTACACCCGCATAACAATGTAAAGCTGATCGTCAAGTTGCTCTGACAGCTGCTTCAATTTGTGTGCATATGCTTTAGCTGCATCCACATCATGGATTGAACATGGGCCACACACCACCAATAAACGGTGATCGCGTTTATGAATAATGTCGGCAATGGTCTGGCGCGATTGTTGAATAAAGCTAAAAGCAGATTCACTAACAGGCAATTTTTGCTTGAGTTGATCAGGCGTGATCAATACTTGTTCATCTTGAATATGAATATTATTGAGTTGGTCTTTTTGCATGTTGGCTTCCCTGTAAATCTGTCTAAGTCTTTTTATGCTAGCAGAATCTTTCCTGCTTCATCTTAAGAGTCACATTAACAAGCCTTTTCCTTCCTTGGCAAGTAAGTGTAAAGATTATTTACCAAGCGTAACGCAAGGTTTACACAAGAATAAACATTGGGGTTATTAAGCAAAGCTGGTTACCATATTCTTAATCATTGCTATAGGTCACCTCATGGAACTGATTTTCTCGCTTCTCCAACAGCTCAGCGTGTATTTGGTTATTGCTTATCTCCTAAGTAAAACGCCTTTATTTATGCCCATTACTACAATATCGGGTCGATTATCCCAACGTTTTTCTTGCTACATTTTGTTTTCTTTATTTTGCATATTAGGTACTTACTTCGGATTAAATATCGAAGATGCCATCGCCAACACCCGCGCAATTGGTGCCGTCATGGGTGGGTTACTGGGTGGGCCTATTGTTGGATTTGCCGTGGGACTCACAGGCGGAATGCACCGCTATTCCATGGGGGGATTTACCGATGTTGCGTGTGCAATATCCACTACGATGGAAGGTGTAATGGGCGGATTACTGCACTTGTATTTAGTGCGGTCTGGTCAAGTTGAACAGCTTTTTAAGCCTTTTATTGTGTTCACCATTACGCTTTTTGCTGAAATCATGCAGATGTTTATTATTTTGGTTGTCGCTAAACCGTTTGATCAAGCCCTACATTTGGTCAGTGCTATTGCCCTGCCGATGGTGATTGCCAACTCGCTCGGTGCCGCGCTATTTATGAGTATTATTCAGGATAGAAAAACCATCTACGAAAAATACTCGGCAGCTTTTTCCAGCCGAGCCCTCAAAATTGCCCAACGCTCAGTCGGTATTTTGAGCCAAGGCTTCAATAAAGAAACGTCGAAGAAAATTGCCCAAATCGTTTACGAAGAAACCGAGGTGGGTGCTGTTGCCATTACTGATCGTGACAAAATTCTCGCGTTTATCGGCATTGGCGATGATCACCACCTGCCTGATACACCGATCTCTTCAGGCTATACCCGCCGTGCTATTGATAGTTGTGAGCTAGTCTATGCCGATGGCTACGACATTCCGTATTGCTGCTCACTGCATGAAAAATGTCGATTGGGATCCGCTTTGGTCATCCCGCTCATAGGTGGTAATAATGAAGTGCTCGGCACCATCAAACTGTACGAACCTAAGCGAAAGTTGTTCTCCACCGTCAACCTCACCCTTGGTGAAGGCATTGCCAAACTGCTGTCGAACCAAATTTTGACAGGGCGTTATATCCAGCAACAAGCCTTATTGACCCAAGCCGAATTGCGCCTGCTACAAGCGCAGGTCAACCCGCATTTTTTATTTAATGCCTTAAATACAATTAACGCGGTAATACGCAGAGATCCAGACAAGGCGCGCGAACTCATTCAGCACTTGTCACAATTTTTCCGTCGCAACTTAAAACAAAACATTGAAACCGTGACCCTGAAAGAAGAGCTGCAGCATGTTCATGCTTACCTAGAAATTGAACTGGCTAGGTTTTCAGATCGCTTAACCGTCCATGTTGATGTACCCGACGCTTTATTGCCACTCAAAATACCAACATTTACCCTACAGCCTTTGGTCGAAAACGCCATTAAGCACGGTACTTCAACCCTGTTAGAGAATGGTATTATTGAAATTCGAGGAGCTATCCATAACAGCACCATTACTTTAGAGGTGACTGATAACGCAGGATGCTACCAGCCTGTCGGTGAAGAGAGCGGCCTTGGTATGAAGATTGTCGATAAGCGCCTTAAAAATATGTTCGGTAAACAATTTGGTGTCAGCATGCGATGCCAACCAAACGAATCGACCGAAGCAACCATCACCTTACCGGCAGCGCTACTCACAAATACTGCGTCGCTACACCAACAAACAAAACCACAATCAGCCTCACCGGAGAACACCTTACATGATTAAAGCCCTCGTGATAGATGATGAACTATATGCCCGTGAAGAGCTGATCGATTTACTGACAGAGGGCGGTGAAATAGAGGTGATTGGTGAGTGCCAAAATGCGATTGAAGGGTTAAAAAAAATCAATACGCTTAAACCCGATGTGATTTTTTTGGATATCCAAATGCCGCAGATCACGGGTATTGAAATGCTGAGCATGCTTGACCCCGACACCATGCCTAAAGTGGTGTTTGTAACAGCTTACGATGAGTACGCACTCAAAGCCTTTGAAGATAATGCCTTTGATTATCTGCTCAAACCGGTTGAAAACCAACGGTTACGAAAAACCATCACCCGCCTCAAGCGTGAGTGCCTCAGCCAAGATTATTCTGCGATGACCAGCGAAATGCTAGAGCTGATCCCTTGCTGCGGTCATAACCGGATTATCTTGCTACGCCCAGATGAAATTGAAACCGCTTTTTCAGATCTATCGGGGGTACATGTCATCACCCAAGACAGCCAAGCGACGACACAACTCACGCTAAAAGTGCTCGAAGAAAAAACCCCACTGATCCGTTGCCACCGCCAATACTTGATCCACCCGCAGGCGATCAGAGAAATCAAATTACTGGAAAATGGGCTAGCCGAAATCACGACTTTGCATGGTTCGCAGGTGCCTGTGAGTCGCCGTTATCTCAAAGAACTCAAAGACAGGTACGGGCTCAGTTAATCGCATTACCACGTACCACTAACGCACTCCTCACGACCACTGGAGCACAAACGTGCTCCAGCTCACACAACTAGACATATCTTGCCACATCTAGCCACCCCAACAAAAAATCTTATAACTTCAATCACTTGAAATAAACCTCATCGGTAACATCATTATTGTTCATTCACATTCCTGAATTGTTGCTGACACGGTAAAAACCACTTAATGCTGTTATCAACCACTCATCATCGTATACAACCTCTCACCGCTTTCCCCCGTGCATCCAAGATCCAAGTCCGTATGATGGCAGTATTAGCACTCCCCCAATAAACCACAGCGAGAAAACAAAATGACTTGGTTCTTACTCTGCGTTGCCGCACTCATAGGTGGATACTTCATCTACGGTGCATTCATTGAAAAAGTTTTTGGCATTAATGAAAATCGCCAAACACCGGCATACACCAAAACGGATGGTGTGGACTACGTGCCAATGTCGACCAAGAAAGTCTACCTTGTTCAGTTACTCAATATTGCAGGTGTAGGTCCAATCTTTGGCCCTATCATGGGCGCACTATACGGCCCGGCTGCCATGCTTTGGATTGTACTGGGCTGTATTTTCGCTGGGGCTGTGCACGACTACTTCTCAGGAATGCTGTCGGTACGTAACGGCGGGGCTTCTGTTCCAACGTTAACTGGCCGCTACCTTGGCAACGGTGCAAAACACTTTATGAACATTTTTGCTATCGTACTGTTGCTACTTGTCGGCGTGGTTTTCGTTTCTGCCCCAGCGGGTATGATCACTAATCTAGTCAACGAACAGACCAACATGGGCTTGTCGATGACAACCATGGTCGTGATTATTTTTGCTTACTACATTATCGCGACAATCGTACCTGTTGATAAAATCATTGGTCGTTTCTACCCACTATTCGGCGCCCTACTGATCTTCATGTCTGTCGGCCTGATCACGGCAATCGCACTCTCAAGCGAGCACACCTTGCTTGGTGATTATGAAATGAGCCAGATGTTCACGAACATGAACCCGAATAACCTGCCACTTTGGCCTGCCCTGTTTATTACGATTGCTTGTGGTGCGATCTCTGGTTTCCATGCGACTCAATCACCACTCATGGCACGCTGTGTTGAAAATGAAAAGAACGGCCGCTTCGTCTTCTATGGCGCAATGATCGGTGAAGGTATCATCGCACTGATTTGGTGTGCGCTGGCGTTGTCTTTCTTTGGCTCAGTTGAATCTCTGGCAGAAGCCGTGAAAAATGGCGGTCCTGGTAGCGTCGTATACAACTCATCAATAGGTCTACTGGGCGTTGTTGGTGGTGTGGTGGCTTTCTTGGGTGTCGTTATTTTGCCGATCACTTCTGGTGATACTGCATTCCGCTCTAGCCGTCTGATTCTGGCTGAATACTTCAACATGGAGCAAAAAACACTGCGTAACCGTCTACTGATGGCACTACCTTTGTTCGTGCTAGGTGGCGTACTGACTCAAGTTGACTTTGGTATCATCTGGCGTTATTTCGGCTTTGCTAACCAATCAACAGCAGTAATGATGCTATGGACGGCATCAGCTTACTTGTTGCGCCATAACAAGCTACATTGGGTCGCAACTATTCCTGCTATCTTCATGACAACCGTGTGTATCACGTTCATTCTTAGCAATGCACAGCTTGGTTTTGGTCTACCTATGACCTTATCAACCGTTGTTGGCGTGGTAAGTAGCCTATCCATTACTGGGTTAGTCATTAAAAAATCGAAAGGTAAAGGTGAAAGCGACCTTGCTGATGAAGAAGATGGCAAACTAGAAACCGTTTAACATCATAGTTCCCCGTTCCCCTAACGATCCAAGCCAGCTTTCGAGCTGGCTTTTTTATGCCACTTCTTCCTATTGCCTAACCTTTGCTGTATTTTGATTCATTCAAAAATCACATAACACTCAGCGTTTCTCTGCGCATGATTAATGTATAGGCCATGACTTTGTTCTCTTCTCGATCTTGCATCGCACTGCTGTGTAGTACCATGAGTTTTGCCGCTTCGGCTTATTACCCAAATCAAGTTTATGTACATACAGGCTATGGCAGTTTCAGTACGAGCGGGCAGCAAGACGACAGTTGGATCACCCAGTTGGGCTATAGCTATGCATTAACCCCAGGCATGGCGATTGAAGTCGCTTCATTTCTGAATATCGCAGATACTGACAAGATAAAAAGTAATGCGACATCACAACCAGTAAATGCAGATTACCATGGTGGAATGCTGGCTCTTCGTGGTGAAGTGCCAGTTATGAATCGTTTTTATGCCTACGGAAAGTTCGGGGCTGCCTATAGTCACACCACGTACCAAGAGTGGCAAGGCAGCAACCAACAGTCGGAGACCCTACAAGGTGTTCGCCCCTACCTCGCTTTTGGTGTTAAAGCACCACTTAGCCATAACTTACTGATTGGGCTAGAAACCCAATACATAGTACTGCCGCAAGAAGCGAAATTGAATACGCTGACCTTAGGCTTACATTTCTCTTATTAATACCAATGTTCGCCATCTTGCAGGCAAAAAAAAGCCCACCAAAAGGTGGGCTTTTTCGATAAACGTCTTACACGTTCGATTACTTGCGAGCAAGTTTCTCTTTGATACGAGCCGCTTTACCTGAACGCTCACGTAGGTAGTACAGTTTGGCACGACGTACTAGACCACGACGCTTAACAGTAATGCTGTCAACGATTGGAGAGTGAGTTTGGAACGCACGCTCAACGCCTTCACCGTTCGAGATTTTACGAACTGTGAATGCAGAATGTAGACCACGGTTACGCTTAGCGATAACCACGCCTTCGAACGCCTGTAGACGCTCACGGTCACCTTCTTTTACTTTAACCTGAACAACAACAGTGTCGCCAGGTGCAAAAGTAGGTAGGTCTTGTTTTAGTTGCTCGTCTTCGAGCTGCTTGATGATGTTACTCATTGGTGTATACCCTAGAATAAACTGATACTAAATTAATTAATTGCTTGCTCTTTGTTCACGGATAAACTCCGCGAGCAAGAATTCCTGATCGTCAGTCAGAGCTAGGTTTTCCAGGAGCTCTGGTCTTCTTAGCCAAGTTCGGCCCAGCGATTGCTTTAATCGCCAGCGACTAATGTCCTTGTGATTTCCTGACAGTAATACTTTTGGTACTTCCTGCCCATCCAACATTTCAGGACGCGTATAATGCGGACAATCTAGCAAGCCATTTGCAAAAGAATCTTCTTCTGCTGACGCAAAGTCTCCCAGCACGCCCGGAACAAACCGGACAACTGCATCAACTAAGGTCATGGCAGGCAGTTCGCCCCCAGTTAGCACAAAATCTCCGATAGACCATTCTTCGTCTACCTCTTGTTGGATAATGCGCTCATCTACCCCTTCATAGCGCCCACAAATAAGAATCAGGTTCTCATTTTGAGCTAACTCCTCAACACCAGCTTGATCAAGCTTACGGCCCTGAGGTGATAGGTAAATGACTTTAGCCTGACCTTCAACGGACTGTTTAGCAGCATGAATAGCATCGCGCAAAGGCTGTACCATCATTAGCATGCCAGGTCCGCCACCATAAGGTCGATCATCAACCGTACGATGTTTGTCATGTGTAAAATCGCGGGGATTCCACGTTTCTACTGACAAAAGGCCTTTTTTTACCGCCTGGCCTGTCACCCCATAATTGGTAATGGCATTAAACATGTCAGGAAAAAGGCTGATTATGCCTACCTTCATTTGTTCACCTATTACCGGGGATTAGAATCCAGGATCCCAGTCAACTTCGATCCGCTGAGCAGTGCGATCAATCGACTTGATGACCTGCTCATCGAGGAACGGGATTAAGCGTTCCTTCTGCCCAAAAGCATCTTTTAGATTAGCCTTAACTACTAATACGTCATTTGAACCTGTTTCCAGGATGTCAGTTACTTTACCTAGGTCGTAACCTTCAGTAGTGAAAACAGACATACCAAATAACTCACGCCAGTAGAATTCTTCATCCGACAGCGCGGGTAGCTGACCTGCAGGTACAGTTACTTCAGCATTAGTGAACACTTGAGCATCCTCGCGGATATCCAAACCTTCTAGCTTCGCAACCAACCCTTGGCCATGGCGTTTCCACGATTCAACGCGGAATTCTTTCCACTCGCCTTTAACTTTAATAAGCCAAGGCGCGTAAGAGAAAATGCTTTCAGATTGTTCTGTATAGGAAAAAACTTTGAGCCAACCCTTGATACCATAGGTGGCACCCAGTTTACCGACTACAATGTGGTCTTGGTTTTTTAAACTCATCGTTTATCTTCTACCCAGATTTAAATACTAATTAAGCTGCTGCTTTCGCTGCGTCTTTGATTAGTTTAGCTGCGCGGTCAGATACTGTTGCACCTTGACCAACCCAGTGGTTTACGCGATCTAGATCAAGACGTAGACGCTCTTCTTGGCCCTTAGCAACAGGGTTGAAGAAACCGATACGTTCGATGTTACGACCGTCGCGTGCGCAACGTGAGTCAGCAACTACGATGTGATAGAAAGGACGCTTCTTAGCGCCGTGACGAGCCAAACGAATGGTAACCATATCGTCCTCTTTGCATTACTGTGAATAAAAATTGCCCCCGCTGAAACAACGGGGGCCGTGCCAAATTAAGCTCGGGAATTTTACTCTTTAAACTGACGAATGCAACTGCTTTAGCTAATTTTTCACCAGTTAACGGAAAATACTCGATTTAATGTTTTCTTATCGGCCTGGGAACATGCCGCCACCAGGCATCATGCCTTTCATTTGGCGCATCATATTCTTCATGCCACCCTTCTGCATTTTCTTCATCATTTTCTGCATTTGGGTAAATTGTTTAAGCAGACGGTTCACATCTTGTACCTGGGTACCAGAACCTGCGGCAATACGTTTCTTGCGCGAACCTTTAATCAGTTCAGGACGCTCACGCTCACCTTTGGTCATCGAGTTGATGATCGCTTCCATCTGGTTAAACATTTTATCATTAACCTGATCTTTCATATTGTCAGGTAACTGAGACATGCCCGGCATTTTGTCTAGCATGCCCATCATGCCGCCCATGTTCTTCATTTGTTTAAGTTGGCTTAAGAAGTCTTCTAAATCGAAACCTTTCTTCTCTTTAAACTTCTGTGCCAGCTTTTCAGCTTGTTCTTTGTCGACATTACGTTCTAGATCTTCGATCAGTGACAATACGTCACCCATGCCTAGAATACGTGATGCAACACGATCAGGGTGGAATGGTTCTAGTGCGTCGGTCTTTTCACCCACACCCAAGAATTTAACTGGCTTGCCGGTAATATGACGAACAGATAACGCCGCACCACCACGAGCATCACCATCCACTTTGGTTAGGATCACACCCGTTAGTGGCAAGGTGTCGTTGAAGGCTTTCGCTGTGTTAGCCGCATCTTGACCTGTCATGGCATCAACCACGAACAAGGTTTCAACTGGGTTTGCAGCAGCGTGGACGTCTTTAATTTCGTCCATCATCTCTTCATCGACGTGCAAACGACCAGCCGTATCGACAATCAAGACATCGTAAAATTTAAGTTTAGCGTGTGCGACAGCAGCATTAACAATGTCTACTGGCTTTTGATCTGCGCTAGAAGGGAAGAAATCGATGCCAATGTCAGACGCTAGCGTTTGCAACTGTTTGATCGCCGCAGGGCGATAAACGTCGGCAGACACCACCAGCACTTTCTTCTTATTACGCTCTTTTAATAGCTTACCCAGTTTACCGGCACTGGTTGTTTTACCCGCACCTTGTAAACCTGCCATTAGAATTACAGCTGGGGGCTGCGCTGCTAGGTCAAGTTCTTCGTTAGATTCACCCATTACCGCTTCAAGCTCAGCTTGAACGATCTTAATGAACTCTTGGCCTGGTGTTAGGCTTTTAGATACTTCTGTACCTACCGCGCGCTCTTTTACACGCTTAACAAAATCACGAACAACCGGAAGCGCAACGTCCGCTTCAAGTAACGCCATACGTACTTCACGTAGCGTATCTTTGATATTGTCGTCGGTCAGACGGCCACGGCCGCTGATATTTTTAAGCGTTTTGGACAAACGCTCCGATAAATTCTCGAACATGTGCTACTCGCTCGTTTCGCAACAAAACTCTTTATACCCACTGAAAGATTAACAATTAAAACGTTAATTCCGCTATCAAATGGACATAATTCTAATAAATTACCGCTAGTATACCGCAATCCTGCGCCTGCTTTCATGTAGCAATGGCGACTCTGTGTTCAGCAAGGTATAATTGCGACCTCTAACCATCATAGATAGTTACGCGTTTACTATGGATATGTTGATTGCCATTATGGCAGCTTGCTTCTATTTACTGGCTTTAGGCCTTGTTATTCCGGGCCTAACCAACAGTGATGGCATAAAAACCAAACCCGTATTTATTGCTGCTTTAGCGGCAATAACCTTACATATCTTATTATTAAAAGATTTAATTCTGGGGGGCGTCGGTCAAAATCTTAGCATTTTGAACGTTGCTTCGCTGATCAGCTTTATGATCGCGACCCTAACAACCTTTGCCACGCTAAAAATGCGCGTATGGTTTTTGCTGCCTGTCGTTTACAGCTTCGCTGCGATTAACTTAACAGCAGCCACTTTATTACCGGGCTCTTTTATTACCCATTTAGAAGGCCACCCGCAAGTTTTACTGCATATTTCTCTGGCGTTGTTCTCATATTCGACCCTAATGATCGCCACGTTATATGCGATTCAGTTAGCATGGCTCGATCACAAGCTAAAAACTAAGAAAAGTCTGCTGATTAATCCAAACATCCCCCCTTTAATGATGGTGGAGCGTCAGCTTTTCAAGATCATTTTAGTGGGTAATTCACTTCTCACCATTACCTTAGTCACTGGCTTTATCTTTATTGAAGATATGCTAGCCCAAGGAAAAATGCATAAAGCCTTATTATCACTAATGGCTTGGGGCGTTTATAGCGTTCTATTGTGGGGACATTACCACAAAGGGTGGCGTGGTCGCCGCGTTGTCTGGTTTAGCCTTGTAGGGGCGTTTTTACTTACCCTTGCTTATTTTGGTAGCCGTTTTGTCAAGGAGATCATTATCGGCGGTTAATAAAACACCACTTTGATCATTGACACTCAACCTCAGTCGCGTAGAACTATATTTATTACGCTGATTCACACTATCGTTATCGTTAAAGGACAGTTTTTTGGACGACATATCCACGGGAGTATTATTCTCCCTTCTGATATTACTACTCGTCATTTCCGGTTATTTCTCCGGTTCTGAAACAGGCATGATGTCTCTCAACCGCTACAAGTTGAGACACCTTGCAAACCAAGGCCACCGTGGGGCAAAGCGGGTTGAAAAGCTGCTTTCTCGCCCAGACCGTTTGATCGGCCTAATCCTGATCGGCAATAACCTCGTCAACATTCTCGCTTCCGCTATTGCAACCATCATTGGCATGCGCCTCTATGGTGATCTTGGTGTTGCTATCGCGACGGGTGCCCTCACCTTAGTGGTGCTGGTTTTCGCTGAAGTCACGCCAAAAACTTTGGCAGCGATTTACCCAGAACGCGTTTCATACGCGAGTAGTATCTTGCTCAACCTACTAATGAAGTTACTCTATCCTTTAGTATGGTTCGTCAACGGCATTACTAACACTTTCTTACGTATCCTTGGCTTAAAAGTCGATAGCATGAACGACTCAAAATTAAGCTCCGAAGAGTTACGTACCGTGGTGGATGAAGCAGGCGGCTTGATCCCACGCCGCCACCAAGACATGCTGATTTCGATTCTTGATTTAGAAAATGTCACAGTTGAAGATTTGATGGTGCCACGCAGCGAAATCGCGGCAATTAACATCAACGATGATTGGAAATCGATTGTGCGCCAGCTGAGCCACTCAGCTCATGGCCGCATTGTCTTGTTCCGCGACACCATAGATGAAGTGGTTGGCATGCTACGGGTACGCGAAGCCTACCGTTTGATGATGGATAAAAACGAATTCAGTAAAGAAGTGCTACTGCGTGCGGCCGATGAAGTGTATTTCATCCCAGAGGGAACACCGCTGAATATTCAACTACTGAAATTCCAGCGTAATAAAGAACGTATTGGCCTGATTGTCGATGAGTACGGTGATATTCAAGGCTTGATCACGCTGGAAGATATTCTGGAAGAGATCGTCGGTGAATTTACCACCTCGATTGCGCCCACACTGGCCGAAGAAGTGACACCACAATCGGATGGTAGCTTGATCATTGAAGGTAGCGCGAATATTCGCGATCTCAATAAGAGCTTGAAGTGGAATTTACCCACCGATGGCCCTCGTACCTTAAACGGTTTGATCTTAGAACACCTCGAAGACATTCCCGATGCACAAGTCAGCATCCAAATAGATCGTTACCAAATGGAAATCGTCGAAGTCTCCGAAAACATGATTAAGCTGGTCAAAGTACTGCCAAGTCAGTTGCAACAAACAGGTTAATCTTATTTAAGACGGATCAGCGCACTAAAAAAGCCGACAATCATGTCGGCTTTTTATTGGATACAACTAACTGTATTAGGTGCACTTTACTCACGAAAGCTTATCGTATTACTTCACGCTAAGTTCATTCAGTAACGTCTGCGGCAATGCTAAGTCATCGTTCTTATTTACATCGATACCTTGCTCAATAATATTCGTCGCTATCTGCTTAGCTTCGTCGAGTGAGTGCATGCTGTAAGTGCCACATTGGTACTCATTGAGCTCAGGGATCTTCTCTTGTGACTCCACCGTCAACACATCGGCCATCGCAGCTGTCCAGCTGGTGCCCACTTCCGCTTCTGTTGGCGTACCAATCAAACTCATGTAGAAACCCGTACGGCATCCCATTGGTGAAATATCAATGATCTCAACACTGTCAGAATTTAAATGATCACGCATAAAGCCGGCGAACAAATGCTCTAAAGTATGAATACCACGCTCAGTTAAAATGTCGGCATTGGGGCGACAAAAACGTAAGTCGAACACCGTTATAGTATCGCCCTTCGGAGTCGTCATGGTTTTTGCCACACGTACTGCGGGTGCATGCATACGGGTGTGGTCAACGGTAAAACTGTCTAATAATGGCATTGTTTCCTTCTCCTTTGCCTCGTCTGTACTTTAAGCGTACGCAACGTTTACGGCACTGTGTTGTGCCGTAATCAATCCTATTTTATGGCTATTAGAACGACCACCAGCTGCGGTTATCCTCTAACTCTGCCTTACATTGCTTAAGTTGCCAGCCATAGTTTTTAGCTTGCTGTTCAACTTTACGCGAAATTTTAATCAAGGTTGGCTTACCTTTATAACTACCACGTTTAAAGCCACCACGTCCTTCGTGATAAGCCAAATACTGGTTATACGCATCCCATTTTGACACACCTAACTGTTTATTGGTCTCGCTGGTATACCAGCCAACAAATTGTAATGCGTCACCAAAGTCGGTGCGAGAGCCGCCATTGCGGGTCGCTTTCTGGTAATCAGACCATGCAGGATCCTGCGCTTGTGCGTAGCCGTAAGCACTACTAACACGTCCCCATGGAATAAAGCCTAATACATAATCTTTAGGAGGACGAGCATCATGACGGAAACTACTTTCTTGTTTAATAAATGCCATCGCAACGTGGATAGGTGTGCCCCAATCTTGCTGCATGTCGATAGCATCTTCATACCAGTCTGGGTTTTCACGGAAAATATTACACACGTTGGATTGGTCTTTAGGCGGTGGTGTGGCGCAGCCCGTTAATAGGGCAAACACGCTGAATAGCGAGAAAAGGCGCACTACCGAAAACATATTCTTACTCATTGGGAACTAAATGCACTCATGAAAGTCAGAATAAATGACTGGCAGTAAAACTGTCGTCATCCCTGCGAAATTGTTTTTTGTAGGCGGCAAGGTAGCCGCCTATTTTTTTTGCCTGTTGTTTATCCATTAACAGGTTGGTTTACGATTACTTGATTGAGCCAGTCATTACTTCAAATCAGCAAAGTAGTCTGATAAAAAAGCATCTAGAGACTGAGTATCACTCTCTTCAATCGCTTTTTGCTTATCTATCGACGCTTTGACTTCTTGCTCGAATTCTTGCTGTGAATAAAACGCATAGTTACGCTGTTTTAGCTGTTCAGCATGTTGCTGAGCGAGCTCGGCTCCAACGTTACCAATCCCTTCTTGCGCTTCAATCAACTTCAACATCTGTGCAGACAGTGTCAATTCAGGATTATTGACCCACTCAAGTAACTCTCGGCACGTCTGCTGGTAGCTATCGTTGCCCGCCGCTTTATCCATTGCGATAGCAACTTCTTCTAGCTCAGCAAACACACGCTGTCCCCATGCTGATACTGATAGACGCTCACCATTACAACCAATCTTCAACATCAGATCAGGGTTTCGGCCATCAACCACCACGCGGTTCCAGTTATCACGCCAGCATTCTAACTCGGCATCATCCATTGCTGCAGAAGGCGTTAATACCGCCCACGTTAGGAATAAATCAAGGAAACGTACCTGTTGCTCTGTAATACCAATCGGACTAAATGGGTTCACATCTAGCGAGCGAACTTCTATGTACTCGACCCCACCACGGCTCAATGCATCTGAAGGCTTTTCACCATCACGTGCAACACGCTTAGGACGGATAGGTGCATACAGCTCATTCTCAATTTGCAGTACGTTACTATTCAGCTGGCGGTACTCACCATCCACTTTTACACCGATATCCGCAAAATCTGCCGACGGTGTACGGATCGCTTTTTGTAAACCATCCACATACTGCTCAATACTATTAAAGCCAATTTTAAGCACGCTTTGTGCGTTATTGGTGTAACCCAAATCACTCAAGCGCAATGCCGTTGCCTTGGGTAGGAAATAGGTACCGCAGCCAGTTTTTTTGAATTCTTGCTGTGTATCAGTGCTTTCCTTGATGAATGAGCCACACAACGCAGGTGAGGCACCAAACAAGTACGGGATTAACCAACCAAAACGGTAATAGTTACGGATAAGACCAAAGTAAGCATCAGAGACGGAGGCTTGACGATCCGCTTGTGATTGCTCACCAAACAGTTGATCCCAAAACTCATCAGGGAACGAAAAGTTAAAGTGAACACCTGAAATCACCTGCATCATGCTGCCATAACGGTTTTTCAGCCCTTGGCGATACAGGGTTTTCATTTGACCAGTGTTTGATGAACCGTACTGAGCTAACACGATGTCATCTTCGCTGCCCACGAAACATGGCATCGACATCGGCCACAGCTTCTCATCACCCAGTTGGGTATAAGTAAACTGGTGGATATCACTAAGCTGCGACAAGAGATCACCGATATCACGCGAGACTGGCGTAATAAACTCAAGCAAAGATTCGGCGTAATCCGTTGTCACCCACTTATTGGTCAGCGCTGAGCCTAATCCTGCAGGGTGATACGCACTAGAAAGTTTTCCTTGTGGCGCAATACGCAAAGCTTCGCGTTCTAAGCCACGGCCAATGCGAGTCAATGCGTCTGGATTTGCGGCAAGTTGCTGCAACCGTTGTGAAAAATCCATCAAAGCTGTTCTCATTTTAGATCTTATGTATAACAAACAAGGGTAATCATTATTATTGACGATTGCCACGATTATTCTGGCGTAATCTTGGTGAAACAATATTACTACCCAGCAATAATCGTGGCTTTATGACATCAATCTCATGCCCGAAAGCGTAAGGTTATTTCATCGTCGTCAGTGCTTTCACTGGGATCGCGAGCGTTTCCAACTGTGGTTTCAAGCTCTTCGCATCACCGACGATGATGATTTGGTAATCGCTAGGCTTGAACCATTTTGTCGCGAGGGCATTCAGCTCTTGCTGTGTGATCGATGCTGCAATCTTATTTCTCTCACTGACATAATCTTTTGACAGTGAATACGTCAGCATTTGACCTAATAACTGGGCTTTTTTCGCGGGCGTCTCGTAACTAAGCGCATCTTTTTGGCCAACGGCTAAGCGCATAAATGCCAGCTCTTCATCTGTAATGCCGTCTTTGCTGATCCTATCCAGTTCAGCAAGAAACTCCTTTAGTGCAGGTAAACTGGCATTGGCACGCACCTGTGCATAAAACACCGACAGTCCTACTTCTCGACCACCACTTTGATAGCCGCCAGCCCCATAGGTATAGCCTTTATCTTCTCGTAAATTTAAGTTGATACGGCTATTAAAGTTACCAGCTAGGTTAAAGTTAGCTAACTGGGTTTCATAAAGCTCACCTGTCGCATCAAACGGGAGACCTTGACGCACCAAGCGGATCACTGTTTGCGGTGCACCTGGCTTATCCACCAGCCAAATGGCTTGTTTCCCTAAACTTGGTAGAGTGAAGTCTGATAGCTTAGGCTCTGGCTGACCTTGCCACTTCGCCAAGAAATCTAAATCCTTGGTCAGCGTTGCTTGTTTCACATCCCCGACCACCACGAGATCGGCACCATTCGGTGTGTAAAAACCTTTATAGAAAGCTTTCACATCGGCCAAGGTTAATCCTTCTAACGATGCTTTGGTGCCTTCACTTGGGATGCTCATCGGGGTGTCTTTAAACAAGACTTCACGAGTAGCTTGCGCGGCTAACCAATTAGGGCGCTGATGCTCGTACACTGCACCTTCAATAGCTTGAGCTTTCAGGCGAGTAAAGTCTTGCTCACTAAAGGCAGGATTAAACAACTTCTCTTGCAGAATCGCTAAGGTCGCAGATAAGTTTTTCGCCAGCGCCGTCACTGACACTGTCGTGGTGTACATACCACTACTAAAGTGTACAGTACTACCTAACACGTCGAGCTTCGATGATAGCGCTTCCGCACTGGATTGTGTGGTCGCTTCGCCCATCATCGCAGCCGTAAGTGCCGCGATCCCTTCTTGCCCTTGTGGTTCAAAACGACGCCCTGCGGGTAGCATTAACTGGATTTCTACCGTTGGGGTTTCTTGGTATTTAGTCCCCAGTACCTTGATACCATTCGCTAAAGTAAACTCATACACATCAGGGAGTTTAGCTTCGACAGGCTTCGCGGGTTGAGGCATCACAGAGCGATCAAAATCATCCACAGGTTCACGTAACACCAGATCTTGCTCAGTGATTTTCTTATGCTCAGGCAATACCCGATCGGCTGGTGTGTAATTAGGTTTGGCCGCTTGTAATTCGGTTTTACCTTTAGGTACCACGCTCAAAGTGACACTTGGGTTACCATTAAGGTAGCGCATGTAAGACGCTTCCATACTTTTTGTGGTGACCGCGCGTAAGTTACCCAGCTCTTGCTGTAAATAATTAGGATCGCCAAAGAAGGTCTCGTACGCCGCTAGCTGTGACACTTTACCGCTCACGCTTTGTAAGCCAAAAATAGCATTGGCTTCGACCATGCCTTTTAGCTCACTCAGCTCTTGTTCACTAACACCACGCTGCTCAAGCCCATCCAATACCGATGTAACCTGTTGGCGAATCGCTTTTAGGTTGCCCTTATCTCCACTCTGCCCCATGGCATACACATACATAGTACAAGCCAGTTCAGCACAATCATGGAATGCACCAGCATCGACCACCTTGCCTGGTTTCACCAAATTCTGATAAAGCAGGCTATTTTTGCCACCACCAATCACTTTCGCCAGCATATCCAGCGACGCTTCATCTTTCGCACCGTTGTACGACGTTGGCCACGCCATCATTAACATTGGCTGCTGAATTTTATCTTCCAGCGTAATAAAACGATCACTGTCGATTTTGACTGGCCACTTGTCGGCTTTTTTGACTTCAGGACCACGCGGAATAGAACCAAAATATTTATTGATCCATGTTAGTGTCTGCGCCACATCAATATCACCACCTATGGTTAAGGTGGCGTTATTTGGGCCATACCAGCGTAAGAAGAAGGCTTTTAAATCGTTGACATCAACACGGTTTAAATCTTCGATATAACCGATAGTTTGCCATGAGTAAGGGTGTTCACGGGGGTAAAGGGCTTCACCTAGGCGCTCGTACATTAAGCCATACGGGCGGTTTTCATAATTTTGCGCCCGCTCGTTTTTCACTGTATCGCGTTGAATTTCAAACTTACGTTGCGATACCGCCCCCAGTAAGAACCCCATGCGATCAGACTCTAACCACAGCATTTTTTCTAACTGATTAGCAGGCACGGTTTCAAAATAGTTCGTGCGGTCACGGTTGGTGGTGCCATTGAGTGTCCCGCCCGCTTCTGTGATAAGACGAAAGTGCTCCTGATCACCCACATTTTCTGAACCTTGAAACATCATGTGCTCAAAGAAATGGGCAAAGCCTGATTTATCCGCTTCTTCACGTGCCGATCCAACATGGTAAGTGACATCAACATGCACCAAAGGATCAGAGCTATCTTGATGCAACACCACGGTTAAACCGTTATCGAGGACATATTTGCTAAAAGGGATCACGGGCTCGTTAGGATCAGTGACCCCAACTTGTTCAACCAAACGGATTCCTTCAGGGAGTGCAGCAGTGGCTGCAACAGAAGACGAAGAGGCAGCGGCGTACGCTGCATGAGAAGGGGCACCTGCCAGTGACAGCAATGCCGCACTTAATAACCACTTTTGCACTAAAGACATCCTTATAAAAAGCCAACCACAATCATGGCTAACACGGTGTAACGTAAGGCTTTACCGATCAAAATAACAAGAAAGCTGAGCCAATGATTCATCCGTAACCAACCTGCCGCCAGGCAAAGGGGATCACCAATAATAGGCAGCCAACTAAAAAACAACGACCAGTAACCATATTTTTTTAGCCATAATAAAGCTCTATGACCCTGTTTTTCATCAGAAGTTTTATCGGGAAGCAAACGACCTAACCAATAATTGGTCATGCCGCCTAAGGTATTACCCAAAGTCGCAACCGCAACCACCAACCAAACGGCGTTATCACCGAGTTTCAATGTGGCAACTAAATTGGCTTCAGAGCCACCAGGTAACAAGGTGGCACTCAAAAAACCGGTCGAAAACAGCACCCATAGCGCCGAATCGCCATTTACTAGTGTTGAGATCATGCGTTATTTACAGCCAGTAACACCTTGCCACGGGTACGGCCAGATTCGATCTGCTGATGTGCCCTCTGCCCTTCCGCTAACGGGTAGGTTGCAGCCACTTCAATGCTAAGCAGACCTTTAGCAACCATCTCAAGCATAGCGTTATTTTGTGCAATGTTCGGACTCACCAACATGCCTTCGGCCGTTAAGCCAAGCGCTTTGGCTTGCTGACACACCTGATCGGCGGTGATCGTTGGGATCGTCACTACGCGTCCGCTAGGCTTCACCGCTGCCAGTGCCGCTAAACCAACCTCGCCACCCATTAAATCGATCAGTACATCCACAGGCGCAACTTGATCCGCTAGCTCACCTTGGCGGTAATCGATCGCCGTAGCCCCTAGCTGTTCAATGAAAGCTTGGTTATCCGCAGAGCCCGTCGCAAAAACTTGCGCCTGCTTGGCGACTGCCAGTTGCACTGCAATATGACCGACCCCGCCTGCACCTGCCAAAATTAAGACCCGATCATTTACATTAACTTTCACTTTCTCGAGTGCTTGCCACGCCGTTTGTCCCGCCAAGGGTAAACTAGCCGCCGATTGCAGTGATACGTTATCAGGTAAGATACTCAGATCTGCTGCCGCCACATTGACATACTGGCTATAGCCGCCACCTTGAAGAGGAAAACCAATAAAACCACTGACACGTTCGCCGACCACCAGATGAGTTACATTATCACCGACGGCGACCACATGCCCTGCAATATCATAACCTGGTACCCAGGGTAAGTTGTCTTTGTTCTGCGCCGCAGCCCACCCTAAGCCTGCGCGTGTTTTTGCATCAATTGGGTTCACACTGGCAAAATCCACGGCAACCATCACCTGGTCATCGTGTGGCTCAGGTAACGCAGACGTTTGTAGCTTAAGTGTATTGGCTTCACCAAATGCCGTGATAGCGAGTTGTTGAGTCGAAGCAGGAAGCGAAGCCATTGGAGAGAAAGCCATGAGTTTTTCCTTATCGGGCTGTGAGTTGAGATACCATTCATCCTACTCTTATGGGTCTAGTTATACCTAACTCGTCGCACAAAAAAAACGGGCAGCTTATTGCTACCCGTTTCAATGTATGTCGGATTAACTGATTGTACTTATGGGCTAACGAGGGCTAATAAAATACCCGCCGCGACAGCCGATCCAAGTACACCTGCGACATTAGGCCCCATCGCATGCATTAACAAGAAGTTCTGAGGATTAGACTCTAGCCCAACCTTGTTCACCACGCGTGCCGCCATAGGGACGGCTGATACACCCGCCGCACCAATCAAAGGATTAATATCTTCTTTGCTAAAGCGGTTAAGTAGCTTGGCCATTAATACCCCACCGCCAGTACCGACACTAAACGCCACCGCACCCAATAATAAGATACCGAGCGTTTCAAGCTGCAAGAAGGTATCCGCTTCCAGTTTTGACCCCACACCGAGGCCCAGCATGATGGTCACCACATTAATCAATTCATTCTGTACCGTGTTAGACAAACGATCCACCACACCAGATTCACGCATCAAGTTACCTAAACAGAACATGCCCACTAGAGGCGTAGCTGAAGGTAAGAAAAAGACGGTCATCATCAATACGGCCAATGGGAATAAGATCTTTTCAGCTTTGCTGACATGGCGCAGCTGTTGCATTTTGATCTGACGCTCTTCTGGCGAGGTTAACGCTTTCATGATCGGCGGCTGAATAATAGGGACCAATGCCATGTAACTGTACGCAGCAACGGCAATAGCCCCTAGTAATTCAGGTGATAATCGGCTGGCGAGGAAGATCGCCGTCGGACCGTCAGCGCCACCTATGATGGCGATCGATGACGCATCCGCCATGCTGAACTCCATCCCTGGTACCAAGTTCAGTAAGATCGCCCCAAACAGAGTGAAGAAAATACCAAACTGTGCCGCAGCACCGAGTAACAGGGTTTTAGGATTAGCGATCAAAGCGCCAAAGTCCGTCATAGCTCCCACCCCCATAAAGATCAGAAGCGGAAAAAGACCGGTTTCAATCCCTACGTGGTAGATGTAGTACAGCAAGCCACCTTCTTCGGTAAAGCCTGCATTGGGGATATTGGCTAATATAGCCCCAAAGCCTATCGGTAATAACAACAAAGGCTCAAAGCCTTTGCGAATTGCCAAAAACAGTAAGCCAAAGCCCACGATCATCATAACGATCTGGCCAAACTCAAAGTTTGCGATCCCGGTCTCCGACCAGAGTTTTAATAAACCATCCATGGTATGCCTCTTACGCTAAGCTCAAAATCGGTGAGCCTACCGATACCGAGTCACCCTCTTTGACATGCAACGCTTGGATCACCCCACTACGCGCTGCGCGTACTTCGGTTTCCATTTTCATTGCTTCTAATATCACTAGCACGTCCCCTTCCGAGACTTGATGACCCAGCTGTACGTTGATTTTGAAAATATTACCTGCCAATGGTGCGGCAATCGCTTCAGCCTTACTCGCCTCTGGTGCTACGGGAGCACTGCTGGCAATAGGGGCTGATGCAACAGAGGTCAATTCACCACTCGGGCCAACTTCCACATCGTAAACCTGACCGTTCACTTTCACGCTATAAGCTTCAATGCTACCTGCCGCGCTTTCCGTGGCGGTAACAGGTGCCACAGCATTATCGTTAGCGACAGATATAGCAGTATCAGCTTGTGGTGCTGGCTCAAAAGCTGCTGGATTATTGCGGTTTTTAAGAAAATTCAACCCAACTTGTGGGAACAACGCATAGGTAAGCACATCATCCACTTGCTGATCAGCCAGCGTGATCTGCTCTTCTTTGGCTTTGATCACAAGCTCTGTTGTCAACGCCGCAAGCTCATCATCAATCAAGTCGGCTGGGCGGCATGTGATCGGCTCTGCGCCTGCTAAGACCTTGGCTTGTAACGCCGCATTCACAGCCGCAGGTGCTTTGCCGTATTCTCCTTTTAATACCCCCGCAGTTTCTTTGGTAATGCTCTTATAGCGCTCACCCGTTAATACGTTTAGTACCGCTTGTGTTCCCACAATTTGCGAGGTCGGTGTCACCAATGGAATAAAGCCAAGATCTTCACGCACCCGTGGGATCTCCGCTAACACTTCATCAAAACGATCGGCAGCCCCTTGCTCTTTAAGCTGACTTTCCATATTAGTTAGCATGCCACCGGGTACTTGCGCCAATAAAATACGGGCATCAACCCCTTTTAAGCTACCTTCGAACTTGGCATACTTTTTACGCACTTCGCGAAAATAGGCTGAAATAGGCTCTAGCTGTTCAAGATTTAAATCGGTATCACGCTCTGTACCTTCAAGCATCGCAATAACCGTTTCTGTCGGAGTATGGCCATAGGTTTGGCTCATTGATGATACCGAGGTATCAAGAATGTCTAGTCCAGCTTCTGCGGCTTTCACAGCGGTCGCCGTAGAAAGTCCAGTAGTGGCGTGGCAATGCAACGCTAAAGGCACATCACACGATGCTTTAATCCGTGAAATCAGTTCAAAGGCTTCATAAGGTTTTAAAAGCCCCGACATATCTTTGATACACAATGAGTGACAGCCTAAGTCTTCAAGGCGCTTAGCAAGGTCTAACCAAGTATCTATGGTATGAACTGGGCTCGTAGTATAAGAAATGGTGCCTTGGGCATGGGCACCAACATCGACTGTGGCCTTCACTGCTTTTTCAAAGTTACGGACATCATTCATCGCATCGAAAATACGAAACACATCCATCCCATTGTGGTGAGCACGTTCAACAAACTTCTCAACCACATCATCACCATAATGACGATAACCCAATAAATTCTGACCACGCAGTAGCATCTGCATCGGGGTTTTTGGCATCGCCTGCTTTAAGGCGCGTAAGCGTGCCCAAGGATCTTCGCCCAGATAGCGTATGCAAGCATCGAAAGTGGCGCCGCCCCATGTTTCTAACGACCAATAACCCACATTATCAAGTTGTTCGGCAATCGGTAACATATCTTCAAGGCGAAGACGGGTGGCAAATAATGATTGATGAGCGTCGCGTAAAACGACGTCTGTTATCGCTAAAGGTTTAGACATACTCACAAACTCCTTGTAATAAACCGTGTCCTAAAAAGCTCATGCTCGACGTTGACGATATTGATTTACCGCCGCTGAAATTGCCGCAATAATTTCGGGTTGAACCGTATCTGAGCTTTTTTCTGCGGCCTGAGCAGGTGTTGGTGTATTCACCACCTCAGGATCGGCGGGGGCAATCTTAGCCAAAAGCTGAACTAAAAATATGAGGATGCTTAAAAACGCAAATACCACGACCATTCCTGTGATCATGATGGTTGCCGCTTCTACGAGCACACTGCCTAAATCAGTCATTATTGCTTCCTTTCATTATTGTGACTGGCGATTAAGAATTATCACGACAAACAAAAACAAGTCAAACTGATTAACAAACCAGCAATAAAAACACGGCAATTACTCTGCTTTTTCGATAATTGCCACTAAGACGCAAAAACAATGATATTTCTACCAGATAAATCACTAGCCGAAAATAACGAAGCAACGGTTAAGAATTTAAAACCATATAGAACAGTAAGATATAAAAAACGCCCACAATAAAGTTACGTTAACGTAATCGTAACCCTAAAAATAAAAGATCGAATAATGACGAACTAAGATCAATGTCTTAGTAAGCTAAACACCCGATAGCTTCCACAGTAAATACAACCGAAAAACACAGGACATCTCGCCTTTTACCACCATAAATAACAATAGTTTCTAATCTAAGGGGCTTTTCAGCTAAGCCACAAATAGCACGTAACGCATTGATACTACTATCATCATTAGGAATTAATTATCAGATTCGGCGAATTAACAAACAAGAAGAAAAAAGAGAGCGGAAAAAGAGAAAAGTGCGAGATGGCACGCAATTTATCGCTCGCAGCATCAGGGAGAAAATGTAAACCCTAAACGACAAGCATAAAAAAAGCCCAGCCGAGGCTGAGCTTTTAAATGATGGTGCGCGCGGGAGGATTCGAACCTCCGACCGCCTGGTTCGTAGCCAGGTACTCTATCCAGCTGAGCTACGCGCGCACGGTTTTGTTGCAGTGTTATCTACTTGCTATAAGCGATAACAGGCTAAACTATAAATACCGAGGTATTCGCAGAATAGCAAAAGAATGGCGGTGAAGGAGGGATTCGAACCCTCGATACGGGATAAACCGTATACTCCCTTAGCAGGGGAGCGCCTTCAGCCTCTCGGCCACCTCACCACACAAATTCGATGGTGCGCGCGGGAGGATTCGAACCTCCGACCGCCTGGTTCGTAGCCAGGTACTCTATCCAGCTGAGCTACGCGCGCACTTAATTCTGTGTTACGACAACGATAACATTGAGGTTATCACTGCTTGTAAATAATGGTGCGCGCGGGAGGATTCGAACCTCCGACCGCCTGGTTCGTAGCCAGGTACTCTATCCAGCTGAGCTACGCGCGCTCCGGGTGTTGCTACAACGATAACATTGAGGCTATCACTGCTTATAAATAATGGTGCGCGCGGGAGGATTCGAACCTCCGACCGCCTGGTTCGTAGCCAGGTACTCTATCCAGCTGAGCTACGCGCGCTCCGGGTGTTGCTACAACGATAA
>NZ_JAKJSO010000030.1:0-33446 GCF_050337045.1 Photobacterium kagoshimensis
AATGAATACTGATTGAATATCGATAACTAGAAGCTAGTCATGATATTCGAATTGACTGTGCCAAATAATAAGTAAACTTGTTATTTGTATTGGTCACTCAGTTCATTGATGCCAAATTCATTCTTACTTAAAAAGTAACAATGAATAGTTTTGACTATTCATTTCACGAGTGCCCACACAGATTGCATGGTCAAATTGTTAAAGAGCTTTTCTTCGTTGCTTTCGCTCTGAAGAGGTGCGCCATTCTATAGAAACCGAACTGAGTGTCAAACACTTTTTAATAGTTAATTTCTAAGGCATTCACCGTACTAACTCGTCGCCTTTCTTACCTTGTTGGTAAGTCATACTCCGTGTCAGTGAGGCGGCATTATAGAGACTTAGATTCATCTGACAAGCATAAATTCTCAAATATATATCGTTTGCACAGATAGCGACCAACAATGATCATTCTGCTTTTTTTACCATCACAAGACGAAGTATATCCCCTCCCATCGCACGAAAATGACGACGACTAGGTTGCGTGCAACATGCTAATGCTTGCTGCAAAAAAGCTAAGAAGTATGCTTTTTGGCTACGATTATGCTCTGCAATACCTAACACCCAGCGACTATAGCCAGCAATCAATGCAATAGGATGTTGCTTTATTGCGCTCGTATGTCGCCATAAGATCACTTTCATTGCACGAAGTCGACTACCTTGGTCACGACTAATCGCACCAACACGATCAGACACATAATGGCAAAGCACCTGATTAACAATGCCAACAGATCCTCGTTGTGCCAGTTTTAACCATAAATCCCAATCTGAAGCAGATCGTAGTTTTTCATCAAAACCACCGACAGCCATAAGGGCGGCTTTATTCGCAATAACTGTACTCGTGCCAACGACATTCTCGGCAAATATAAGAGGAAACATATCACCTTCAATTAGGTGGAGCTCTTTTTGATTGATGAATGACTTAAAGCGAGGCCAGAACTCAAAGCACCCGATAATTTTGACGTCTTGTTCAGTAACATGCTGATAATCACTAAAACTAAACGTGAGCTCAGGGGATAACTGATGTAGCGCTAATTGATGATGTATCTTTGTGCCTAACCAGTAATCATCTGCATCTAAAAAGGCAATCAGTTCAAACATACAATGAGTGATCGCCAAATTCCGAGCAGCTGACGCCCCTATACGATGACTGTGTATTACTTTTATATCAGTTTGTGCTGAAAGCCACTCACGCGAACCATCTGTTGAACCATCATCGACAACAATTATCTCTGTTTTAACGCTTTGAGTACGAACACTATCAATGGCCCGAGGAAGTGATGACAAGCAATTGTAATTAGGGATAACTACACTCACTCCAATTTCGTTATGCATAACGTTCTCCTTCGCTTATGTCATAAGTAGCTTCAAGCTCATGCAATCTATACGCCAGCAGACTAGTGGCATCAAACTTGTATCTCCCCAACTACAGTCCCTCTTTACATACGGCACTATTAGCAAACTCGATATCCGAACACCTATTTGGGAGGACTTGTCCTCATCTTGATGATCAACTTGCAACGCTTTCTGCATTTTGCAATTTATTGACTGACATTAGGCCAACGTAATGAATGCACCTTTAACCGTACTGATTTATGGAATCGCGCTGATCACAAGCAAATTGATTGGCTTGCTATTGCAACCTTGGGTCACTCAATGGTTAGGCACAACCGAATATGGTCGGCTCGATGTGCTAATTACGCTGATAACTTGTCTATCATTAATAGTGACTTTTGGCATCCCAGATGCCCTTTGTCGCTTTGCTCATGACAGCACGATTAAGAGAGAGGCATTATTAGGTGGGGCATTAACCGTTTTACTTCTTATCTGCGGTGGTGCTTCTTTTCTATTCATTTCAAACATCACAACCATCCAGCAGTGGTTACCGGGATCACCACCTCTGCTATCCCTTTATTGCTTAATGGCTAATTTATGTTTGAATGCAGTTTGTACCGTACCTCTAACTAAACTACGTCTCGCCCACCAGCCCAAACAATTTGTGAGCGCACTACTGCTATTCTCATTTAGCCAAGCAATATTAATCGTACTTCTTGCGCCACGTTATGGCATCAATGGGATTATGGTTGCAGGGCTAATTGGCCAGCTTGGCCAATTTCTGTACCTTTCTCCTCATTTACCCATCCCGAAGTTTTATCAATTAGATCGCTTAATACGCTATGGGCGAGCAATCACCCTTGCAGGACTGTTAGCCTTTATTACATTAGGTATTGAACGCTGGGCGATCGCAGATATGCTGAGTTTGGCTGACTTGGCGACTTATGCCATCGCAATGCAGTGGGCTATGGCGGCAAGTCTGCTCCTTGAACCTTTTGGTTTATGGTGGTTCCCCAAACGGTTTAGTTTTATCAACAACTCAACAGGCATTGCTCACGCTGCGCTCGTCAGTATCAGTGCTTGTCAATTAAGTAGCCTTATTGCTGCGGGCGTTATAACTATTGGTCCACTCTTCCTTACCTATTGGCTACCCAGTGATTTTCATGCAAGCGCAGATATATTGCCAATATTGGCAGCGATGATGATGCTAAAACAAGCATCAACCTATTTAAACATGGGGTGTTATCAGCAAGAGGATGGACGAAGCGTTCTAATGATTAATGTGATCAGCGCAATCGTCGCTGTCGCCATCATTTTTTCTGTCTTACCAATATGGGGGCTTTCCGGCCTACTGGCTGGCGGGGCCAGCCTACAGCTACTTCGACTTGTCCTCTTTTATACATGGAGCCAAAGGTTATTACCGCTTCCCTACCCCAATGCACGTTTACTCATTAGCTATCTACTTATTATATTGCTGCTTATTGCCCACTATTGGGGCGCATTCAGCATCAAATGCTTAATCACACTCACATTATTTACATCCGTTATTTGGCCATGGCGAATCATGTTATGGCAGCAAACTCAAACTATGAGACGCTTATGGCTATAGCAAAGCAGCAGCTGTTGGCCTTCATTTGTAGTCTATTGTTTGTATTCGCTTGGTACAAACAAGGTCATATCGTGCTCGTAGCTGGCGTCTTATTCATGCTGCCCTTTGTCATTAACCAAGCTTTTTGGGTGTGCTTAGGCTTCATTATTTTTTCCTACTTTCGGATCCACGAAGCCTTTCCTGTTCTGATGCCATTCAAAATCCCGCAACTATTAGCGCTAGCGAGTCTTGCTGGGCTTTTCTGGCAACTTTGGCTGAGTCGCGACAAACTCGAATGGCACCCTCTACAAACCTACCTTGTTCTCTTTAGTTGTTGGGTCTTAGTCTGTTGCTTCTTAGCCACCAACCGCAGCGAAGCTTTTACCAACTTTAATGGTAATTTTATCAAAATCCTTATCATGGTTTTTGCGATTGCATGGCTACCCACCAAATTAAGCCAACTTAAGGTTGTGCCTTTTTTCTTGCTCATCAGTGGGCTTGCGATTGCCATACTCGCCATTATGAATAAAGCCAATGGCATCGGTTTAGTTGAAGGCACACGCGTCACTATTAGCCGAGATATAGGCTCCATGCTCGGCGATCCCAACGATCTCGCTTTGGTCTTACAGTTCCCTGTCGCCTTTGCCCTCGCCTATACCTTTAATGGCAAACTCTGGTTACGTGCATGTTGTGCCGTTATTCTGATCACCTTAATCATGGGCGTAATCGCAACGCAAAGCCGTGGCGGACTGCTCGGCATTGGCTGTGGCATTTTCACCATTTTACTTATCAAAAGTCGTTCCTTTGTTTTACCAACCATTATTACTGCCTTTGGTGGAATTGTACTTATTGCCCTAGCAGGGATCAGCGACCGAGCTTCTGGCGGCGCCGCAGAGTCAGGTGTCGATGAGTCGGCCATGGGCCGAATTTATGCTTGGCAAGCGGCATGGCGAATGGCACTCAACCATCCATTTACAGGTGTCGGCCTGGATAACTTCTATTTTAATTACTACCTCTATTCACCGCATTGGGATGGTAAAAATCATGCAGTGCACAGCACTTGGCTCCAAATATTATCTGAAACAGGTTTTGTCGGATTGGTACTATTCCTGCTTATGGTTATAGGAGCATTGAGGTTAAGTTATCAACTGTTACAACGTTTATCTCACCACTTCATGGCTCCCTTTGCACAAGGATTATGGTTAGGGCTACTGTCATTTTGTGTCGGTGGTACCTTTCTTACCCAAGGCACCACTTGGCCTATATATATATTAATCGCCTTATTACTGGCCTTGCACCGACTGACTAGGAAAGTCGAATAACTGAAGGAGACCGCTATGCGTGCACTGCTTAAACAACACTTAACTCCCGTTCAGCTATCTAAATTAAAACAACAGATTCACACTTTTCGTGGCTGTTCCTTTCCTGTGATCCCCTTTTTTCATGCCAGCCTCTATCAAGCCCATCTTTCTTTAAAAAATGTAGTGGCTTGGTGCTTACAAAAAGGTTACTACACCCCGATTTTTCTATCGCAAGTAGATTCTCGGCCAGCGCAACTCCAATTGTATTCCGGCATGCCACAAATCTTAGGCCAACTGCGTATCACTCTCGGTGATGACTGCCGTATCTCTGGTATCTCTACATTTTGTGGACGAGTATGGGGAAATGAAACACCAGAACTAGCGATAGGTAAAAACGTCGACATTGGTTGGCAAAACACCTTAGCAGTGGGCCGCAAGATTCAGATTGATGACAATGTTCGTCTAGCAGGAAAAGTATTTCTCGCAGGGTTCCCAGGGCACCCTATTAATCCTCATGCTCGTGCAGCAGGTGAGCCGGACTTACCCCATCAAATTGGCGATATCCACCTATGCCGTAATGTCTGGCTAGGCACTGGCGTGATGGTAATGGCAGGTGTAACCATAGGAGAAAACAGTGTCATTGCAGCAGGAAGTGTTGTCACAAAAGATATTCCCAGTGGAGTACTTGCGGGCGGTAACCCTGCACGTGTCATCAAACAACTGGAGTACTAATTGATGGAGTTTCTTGTTTTTGGTGAAGACTGGGGACGCCACCCTTCAAGCAGCCAACATATTATTTCGCAACTCATGCAATCCTATCCCGTGACTTGGGTTAACTCGATAGGGTTGCGCCAGCCAAGCATTAATCGACGTGATATAGTACGAATAAAAGAGAAGTTACTCGCCAAATTCAGCGCTAAAAATCCTTCGGTAGATTCACCGGCTAATAGCCAAGAAAACCACCAGCAAACAACGCCCTCTCATATCATTCAACCGTTAGTTTGGCCGTTAGCGCAGCATGCATGGCTGAAAATATTCAATCAATTGAGTCTACAGCGGCAGCTACCTAAAAAACGTTATCAACGCGTTATCTGGACTGCATTACCAAGCGCTATCGATCTATTGCCTATTTGCGACAGTGATTTAGTGATCTATTACTGTGGCGATGACTTTTCAGCGTTAGCAGGGGTGGATCATCACGCCACTGCCACTGCCGAACAGCGCTTAGTGCTTCGGGCGGACTTAGTCTTCGCGTGTAGTCCAATGCTACAAGCTAAGTTACAGCAACTTAGCCCCCATAACCCCGTTATATTACTGCCACATGGTGTTTCGCTTTCGCAATTTGCAACGCCGCAAGCGGCACCTGCCGATATAAACCTGCAACAAACCAGTATTGGTTTCTATGGCAGTATTGATCAATGGTTAGATCAAGCATTACTCAAAGCACTTGCCACACAGCGGCCACGAATTAATTTTTACCTACTCGGGCCAATTAATGCTGATGTATCCACACTGGCTTCGCTTAATAATGTTTACTTCCTCCCCACGCAACCGCATGAGCAACTTGCGCGCTATTTGCAACACTGGGATATGGCAATCCTACCCTTTAAAAACACACCACAAATCCAAGCTTGTAACCCGTTAAAATTACGAGAATATTTAGCCGCAGGTTGCCCTACTATAAGTAGTGATTTCCCTGCCACGCAGCCTTATCGCTCGGTGATAAAAACCGCTACCACCACCGAACAATGGCTACAGGCTATTGATCACTACAGCCTTTGGGGACAAACAGAACGCAACCAATATCAAACTCAAGCTCGTCAACTGATAGCAGCCGAGACATGGCAAGCAAGGGCGAAAGAAGTAACAGATCGCATATATCATCAATTGAAAGATAAACCTGACTAATCAAACAACAACACGGCACTTTTTTTGCTACTACTGAGAGAGGGTAATTCGAATAAATAAAGGGTCAAGCATGCCAAGTACAATCAAACACATCTTACGTGCGAGTTACTTAGGGTTGCTATTACTGAGTGGCTGCGCGACAACCACACAAACAACTCAGCAACTTGAGATCTTTTTTAGCCCAGAGCAAGTCTCACTCAATGTCGAGCAGCAGCGTAAAGTCCAGCAATTCTTTGAAGATAATCCCTACCACCAGCTTGCTGCTTATATTGCCCCTGCGAACCTCAATAACCCTTTTGATTCGCTACTACAAAGCCAAAAGCGGATGCAGGCAATTAACAAAATATCCTCTGCGAAAAACATCCCATTACGCACTGAATTTGCCCCCAAACAACAAGCTGATACCGTGCTACTCAAGAGGCTATAACAATGCGTTCAAGGTTATTTTCCCAACTTTACCCTTTGCTACTGGCCTTGTGGAAACACCGCTATTTAGTGGTTATTCCTATGATCGTGATGCCACTGCTAATGACAGCGGGCACCATGGTGAAAGCTAAACGTTACTATGGAAAAACAACCATCTTGGTGCAAGAAACAGCCATGCTGAATCCTTTCCTTGAAGATCTATCAATTGCGATGAACTTAAAACAAAGGATCAAAGCATTGCGCGTTTTAATCCACAGTAAAAGCGTACTCGATGATGTGGCTGTTCAATCAGGCTTGGCCGATGCGCAAGATTCAGAAGCCATCGCTTATTACTATAAGATGATCAATCAGCAACTCAAGCTTGAGCTCATAGGTAATGACGTTGTTCAACTCGGTTTAACGTGGCATAAACCCCAAGACATCCCTCTGATCCTCAATACAATATCCAGTGTTTTTCTAGAAAAACTTCGCGCTCCAGGACGCGCATCAATCGATAGTTCTGAAGTTTTTCTCCAACGCCAACTCACTGCAACCCAACAAGATTTGGAATATGCCGAAAAAGAGCTCGCTATATTTAAAGCCAATAACGCAGACAACTTACCCCACTTGCAAGGTTCTAATATTCAAAATGATACCCAGCTTAAAACTCTAATTCGAGATACCGAGCTAAAACTGCTTTATGCCAGATCACAACGTGACAACTTATTCGAACGTCTCGCCAGCACAAATCCAGTCATCGGGATGATGGAAGAAAAAATCGTCTTAGCGGAAGCGAAGCTCGCCATCTTACGAGCAAGCTACACCGACAAACATTCATCGGTAAAAGCCTTATTACTAAAGCTTAATCGACTCAAGCAAGAAAGAGCAAAATTGATGAGTTCCCAACAAGCACTGACTCAGCAAGAGATCAGCCAACTTTGGCAACGTATAGCCAGCCACTCGTCATCGAGCGATAGCAAATCGCAACCCATTTTACTCAGCCAATTTGAGAAATTACAACAGGCTGAAAACCAAATTCACGCCCTGAACGAAGAGCTAAAGCTACTCAATAAACAAGCGAACAACGTCAATCAAATGCGGGCTGAATACGCAGAGCTAGAACAGCAGCTCACCACACTACAGCGCAATCATGATGTAAAATCTCGTATTTACAATCGCTTATTTGAACGCTTTGAAATGGCAAAAGTCACAGGCCAACTAGGACGATTTGAAGAGCCCGACAAACTCAAAATCATTGACCGCCCAAGCGTCCCTACCCAACCTTTAAATTGGCCTTGGTGGCTCAACTTTTGCTTAGGTATAGCAGGTGGGCTTGGGCTTGGATTATCGCTCGCTTGTGTAGTGCAACTCTTTGATACACGTTTGTACCAAAGCGCCCATATCACTCGATTAACGAGTGCCCCTGTACTTATTCGTATTCCAAATTTTCAACATGCTATAAATTAAGGAACCGCTATGGAGAATGTTACTTTACAAGTTGTTCAGCACCTTAATCCTGGCGGCATTGAACACTTGGTACTGAATTTATTGCGCTTCTCATCGCCTGGCTATAAACAATATGTCGTGGCACTTGAAGGCAACAAAGCTGACGCGATTCAAGCATGGCCTGAACTGCTTCCCTTTAAAGACCAACTGTTCTTCTTGAATAAACCCATAGGAAAAAGCCTTTCGACTGTCATTAAGCTGCGCAATTTAATCCAAAAACTCAATGTCAGTGTGGTTCATTCTCACCATATTGGTCCGCTGCTGTATAGCCGCCTAGCCACGGTGACAACAAAAATTCGTCATATCCAAACAGAACATGATAGTTGGCATTTGCAGAATGAAAAGCAGCGTCGATTAACCAAATGGTTGCTCAGCAGCAATAAAGTACAGTTGGTCGCAGATGCACCTCGTGTCGCATTACAACTTGAAAAAATACTAGGCCGCCCTGCGGATCATATTATCCTCAATGGCATTGATACCGACTACTTTTCGCCAGGGCATCAGCTTTTTTCTCGTCAGCACTTATGCATTCCTCATAATAAAATAGTGATCGGCTGCGCTGGACGCCTCGTCAAAGAAAAAGGGCTAGATATCGCGATAATCGCACTCACCCAACTCCCAGATGATCACCACCTCGTTATTGCAGGACAAGGCCCTGAGGAGCAAGCACTCAAACAACTCGCCTCACAACACCAAGTTAGCCATCGTATCCACTGGTTAGGCTATTGCAGCAAAATGCGGAACTTCTACCGAGCTATCGATCTTTTTTGTATGCCATCACGCCAAGAAGGCTTACCGCTGGCTCTGCTTGAAGCGCAAGCCTGTGGCAAAAGTGTTGTGGCAACAAAAGTCGGCGGGATCCCTGATCTGCTGTGTCCACTGTCGGGAATACTGGTGGAGCCAAATATCCCTCAGCTACTCGCCAATGCATTAATGAAAGGGTTGAAACACAATAAAGAAGTCAGTATTCACAATGCGCGTTTTGTGCGTGACTGTGCCGATATCAGAACTATGGCAACCCGTTATGAATCAGTGGCTTTCTCGTAAAGGAGTATCATGATGCTGTGGCTTATCGTTATCTTACTAACCGTATTGATCATCTATCATCATATTTTGTATTCCACGGTGATGATTCGTTTAGGTAAACAGCGCACTACCCATGGTCCCGTAGCGCCAACCACTTCTGATCATCATACATTTCCCACTATCGCATTAGTCATGCCCGCGCATAATGAAGCCAATTATATGGCCGCTAAACTAGCGAATATATTAATGCTCGACTACCCAGCAGAAAAACTCTGCGTCAAAATTTGCTGCGATGGCTGCAGCGATAATACGGCAGAGATTATTACAGAGTGGCTGCCCAAATTTGAACAAGCAGGTATCGCACTAGAATGGACAGATAAAAAACAAAACCGCGGTAAACTCGCTCGGCTAAATACCTTAATGACGCAAGCATCGGCAGAATACGATCTCATTGCTCTCAGTGATATCTCTGCGCTCATCTCCATTGATGCGCTTACCCAAGCCGCCCACAGCTTTCAAAATGAAGAGACAGGAGCAATCACCAGTTGCTACTTATTAGCAGAAGCAAGCCAAGGGGAAGTGCAGTATTGGCAATGGCAAAATAATATTCGTTACGCTGAATCCCAATTAGGAAGCGTGATGGGCGGAAACGGTGCTTTCTATATTATGCGTGCATCGCTGTTTACCCCATTACCCGACGACACCATCAATGATGATTTCATGTTACCTATGATGGTAATAAAACAGGGCTATAACGTTTTACTTAATCAAGACATTAACAGTGTCGAGATTTCACCTTCAACAGATCAACAAAACCACCAGCGTCGGCAACGCATTGGCGCCGGTAATTTACAACAGCTGATACGCTGCCGATTTTTATTTTCGCCAAAACAAAAGAAACTAGGCTGGTTGTTTGGCTCAGGCAAAGGGCTTCGCACTATCATGCCTTTCCTATTCGTCGGTTACCTTATCGCCACCTGCGTACTCGCGATGCAAGGCTCTTCACTAGCAATCATACTGGTACTCGGCCAACTGACTGGCTACTTCCTCGCATTACTGCCGGTATGGGGCGTTAAACAGAAATACTTAAGTAAATGGCATTATTTCGTGGGCGGTTACTACTCATCGCTGATTGGAATGATGCGCTATCTCAATGGTCAATTTAAACAAGGGTGGCGTCATCTCCCTCCCCTTCACGATTACCAAGCGCGCTCAACACAATGCTTTAAACGGATTAGCGATCTGGTCCTGAGTCTAATTGGGTTAATAGTCACCTTACCGTTTTGGCCTTTTATCGCCCTACTCATCAAACTTGATTCAAAAGGCCCTGTTTTCTATCGCCAACTGCGGGTTGGTCAAATCAGCGAGCAACATACAGATTTATTTGAAGTCATTAAATTCCGCACTATGACCCACAAAGCCGAGCAAAACTCAGGGGCAGTATGGGCGCAAAAAGATGATCCAAGAGTAACGCGTATCGGCCAATTTTTGCGAACAACTCGATTGGATGAGCTACCGCAATTTATTAATGTCATTAAAGGTGATATGGCGCTGATTGGGCCGCGTCCAGAGCGACCACAGCTTTGTGGTGATTTGCAAAATGCATTGCCATTTTACTTAGAGCGCACTGTCGGTTTACGACCAGGTATTACTGGGCTAGCCCAAGTCAGTCAAGGCTATGATCGCTGTCTGGATGACGTAAAAGAAAAAATAGCCTGGGATCATGCCTACGCCGCAGCACTTGGCTCGCCGTGGCAATGGTTAAAAATGGATACGTTTATTATCTTCAAAACCATTCTGGTCATGGTGACTAAACGCGGCCAATAACCAGCCCCCTTAAGCATACCTTTTGCTCCCAACACTTTAGTCCAACAATTTGGCATACCACTTGAATAGTCCTTATTACCTAACGGAATAGCAATCACGCTATTCCTCACGATAAGACTAATAAGGCACCTGTTCTGATGGTGCTATCACGAGGTTAATATGCCAAATATGACAGAATCAGTAATCGCACTTGCTCTGCAGGATGAATTCGATGCGCATGTTGCCAAACAAATGGAAGACCAATTAGAAGTCCTCAGTAAAACAGAGCATCCCGAGCTCGTTATTGACATGACCAAAGTACAATTTATTGACTCCTGTGGAATTGGTGCCATTGTTTTCTTATACAAACGGTTGAAATGCCGTGGCAAAGCGTTACGCCTACTTAACGTTAACGGCCAACCTCGCCAGCTGATTGTAATGTTACGGATTGACAAAGTGATCCCACTGATCACGACAGCGGAGCTGAATTAATATGGTCAGACTTTCTTTCATTGTTACGACTCTTATGATCAATGGGTGCTCAAGCTGGCCTGCCGCAGGAGATAACCCCTATTCACCACCAGAAACCGAACAATGGCTTGAGCTTGAGCATCATGATTTTGAATTACAGATCCTGGCGACCCGAGGAGCAAAATCATGTTTACCTGGTCAATACCAAACGCTGGAAAATCTCTATAGCAAAGCACGCCAAGAAGCGAAAGCGGGCTTTGACGACGATGCTGATATCACTCTTCTGCAATATCAAACTCAATTTGCCAAAATCCAACTGCAAATGGATTGGTTGGAATACCACACCTTATGTTTAAACCCACATTACTCTGAAGTGGAATTGCGCGATAAGTTCTTAGTATTGATGAAGATAGATAACCAATTTGCCTTTAATCGCACTCAGTTACTGCCCGACTACCAACAAGCCCTCCGCCGTGCAGCATCAATACTAAAGCGACAAAACCATTGGCATTTACAGCTAACAGGCTTTACCGACACCCTAGGTACTGAACCGTATAACGACGACCTCGGTATGCGCCGCGCAGATACAGTAAAACGCTTTTTGATTGAGCAAGGGGTTGAGCCTAAACAAATTGCTATTTTTAGTGCAGGTGAAAAGGCATCTATTGAAAATCCAGCGTCGAGAACTGAGCGCTTAAGTAACCGCAAAGTGGAAGCTGTGGTCTTGGTTGAGCACCATACTCGTTCGCAGCATCGTGTTTATTCATTGCAAGATTGGCATGCAGTGAAGGAGTCATTATGAGATTCCTGCTGTTGATCGTATTACTCCTCTTCCCGATTTCGGGCGTGCAAGCCACGACCTTAACCGCTGGAGATCGCGTATACCTTCAACTACCAGGCGAAAGTGATTTTGAGGATCCTTTTACTATCGACGATCAAGGACAACTCTTACTGCCTGAAGTGGGACTTGTCGCCGTCGCAGGCTTAACGGTTCCGCAAGCAGAACAAAAAATCAGGCAGCTCCTCCAAGTGATCTACCGAAATTTAGATGAATTCGAACTGCGGATTATGGAGCACCTTTTGCGGGTAAAAGTGCTCGGTTACGTTGAAAAACCAGGGATGGTGTCATTAAAACCAGACAGTAATATTCAAATGGCACTCGCCGCAGCGGGCGGCGCAAGGCCCGGCGCACAACTTGATCAATTCAAATTAATCCGTGGCGATAAAACCACCTTTTTTGATTACAAAGCCTATCTCGATGGTAAGCAGACACAAGCATTACCCGCCTTAAAAGGTGGTGATACCATCTTTGTTCCTGCTTCACCATTACTCGGCAATATCGAAGTCAATTTTGATGCCGCTTCGCTACGGGAAGGCGGCGATGCCGATGAAGCACAAGGCCTCACCATTTTTGGTGAGTTGAGAAATCCAGGGACCTTTAGCTATAAACCAAACATGACGGTAGTTGATGCCATCATGCGGGCTGATGGGGTGACCCGTTATGCTGACGTCACTAAGATCCGCGTGATCACCGATAATATTCCGTATCAGTTTGACCTTAAAGCCTACCTAGACAGTGGCAATGACGCTAACCTTCCTCCTGTTAAACCAGGCACCACTATTTTCGCTCCGATAGAGGTTGAAGATATTAATACCACCTCACGCACTGTCTACGTGATGGGAGAAGTCAAAGCCCCCGGCCCCTACGAAAGTAGCACCAACACTGGCTTTATTGATGTTCTTGCGAATGCTGGCGGCCCGACTCGTTTTGCCGATACAACACACATCAAATTACTCAGTAATACCAAGCCAGCAATAAGCATCAACTTAGTTAAATATACACAATCACCAGAGACTTACCCCCTCCCTAAAATGGTGCCAGGAGATGTTATCTTTGTGCCGGAAAAAATTGATTTTAACGAAAAGTCTTGGCTAAAAGTGACCAATGATCGCGCGATTAAAATAATTGGAGCAGTGAATAACCCTGGGCGTTTTGAGTGGAATGACACCATGAACTTTATGGATCTACTCGCCCATGCGGGAGGCCCCAAGCAACAAACAAATCTTAGCAATGTTCGTATTATTCATGACAACGTTAACCCTGGCGAGCCTAGGATCAGCACGTTCAATTTTGAAAGCTTCACCAAACAAGGAAAGTCCAACAATCAGCTGCCTAAGCTACATGCAGGTGACACCATTATCTTTGATGAGCTTCCTCATGACCCAACCGATAATAAAGCCAGCTGGGTGCGCCAATCAGCTCAAGATTCAATTTACATCTTCGGCCAAGTTGGCGCTCCAGGTCGCTACGCCTTTAATGACGAGCATGGATTTCTCGATATTCTATCCGCCGCAGATGGCCCTACTGGTGAAGCCGATATTCAGGAAGTACTGATCACTCACCGTGATGGTAAAACAACCAAAGTCAGTCGCTTTAACTTGGCGCATTACTTCCAAACCGGTAACGAAACACTGCTCCCAAAAGTTGTCGCTGGCGACGTAATTTTTCTACCGCCAGTTGATGCCATTGCCGACACACAAGCGGTAAAAGTAATGGGAGCCGTTAAAGCGGCAGGACGCTTTAATTGGAATGACAGCATGACCTTTCTGGATGTCTTAGCGTTAGCTGGCGGTCCCACTAAAGAAGCAAACATTACCAACATTCGTATTATTAAAGAAAATCGTCAAGCACAAGAAAACGTCCTGTATTTTGACCTTGATAATTTCATTACCGAAGGCGGCAGTTTTGCAGGCCTTCCTCGGCTGACCGCAGGCGATACCGTCGTCATTGATGAATTACCCCATGATCCGACTGACAATAAATCGAGCTGGATCCGTCAATCTGCCGATGACTCCATTTATGTTTTTGGCCAAGTGGGTGCACCCGGTCGCTATGCCTTTAACCGAGAGCTCGGCTTCCTCGATATTCTTTCTGCCGCAGATGGTCCTAATGGCGAGGCAGATCTACGCCAAATACGGATCAGTCATCGCAGTGGCAATACCAGTAAAGTAACTACACTCAACCTCTCGCTCTATTTTGAAACCGGTGATGAAACTCTACTGCCTCGCGTGGTACCTGGCGATGTTATCTATGTTCCCAAAGAACAAGGAAATTGGCTCGATAAGCCAGCGGAACGTGTTGTTCGACTGATGGGGAGCGTCAACAAACCTGGCCGATATGCCTTTAACAATCAAATGAATATCTTAGATTTACTGGCTGAAGCTGGCGGACCTAAAGATACCGCTTATATTGAACGTATCATGATCGTCAATACTTCATGCTGTGGCGATCAAGCGCAAACATTCAACTTACGCAGTTACGTAAAAAACCCAGGCCAATCGCCCCTGCCGTTGTTGCGACCAGGCGATACGGTTTATGTGCCAACCGAAGAAGATTCTACCGCCTCACAACTACGCCAAACGTTACGCGATGCCCTAGGTATCGTCACCTTAGTCGTATTAGGAGCCGCTTTATGAAGCCTTGGCTTAGTCAGGAGTTTGACCAACTGTTTCAACATATCCATCAGCGACACTGCCGGGTTATAACCTTAGCGGGCGCCAGTGCGGGTTGCGGCACCTCCACACAAGCCTATTGGCTCGCACAACGATTATCGTCCGATCAACCCAAATCGCTATTGATCGATCTGGATCTTTCTGGATCAGGGCAAGGCTACCCCAAAGCTGACTGGTCGTGCCAAACGGTTAATTTTACTAATCATATTACACAACTCAGCGATAAACTCGATTTACTACCACAACCACAATCACAACAAACCATCTTTGAATTACGCCAACCACAAATCCTTTCAGCCGCCGTTAAGCTGTGGCTAAAGCAATACCAATATATTATTTGTGATGTGGGTAATATCAATACTGCCAATTGGCGAAACCTAGCAATAGCGTCAATCGGCCAAGCCAGCGACGGGACTATATTATGCATTGCTGCAGGTAAGACAACGGAAAGTGATGTCCTCACCAGCTCTCAACGCCTTGAACAGGGCAATGTTGGTCTCATCGGCACCTTAATCAATGACCAAATTAACCCTAGCTTAGGAGAAGAAATACAAAGAGTAATAAACAGTAAGGCAGGTTGGCTACCGAATAAAATGAAGGCCAAAATCAACCGTTATCTTGCAACCAATCCACTCTTACAAGGAAAGTACCAGTAATGGAACAAGTACTGTTACAACGACGCTTCCAATTAACCTATTCAGCCATTCAAAGTATCCGCCATCTTTTTACGGATAAAGCGGCAGCACTTGAAATAGAAGCAACTCGTTTACAGCAGTTACAGTTGGTCTGCAGTGAATACTGTACCAATTTACTCAAGCATCAAGCCCAAGCTACTCACTCAATCCTGATTAGCTATGGCAAGTGTCAGCAAGGCCATTACCTTGCGATTCAGGATAACGGTCAGCCGTGGAAGCAATTAAAAACGGCACTTTGTAATGCACAATTCCCAACAACGCTATCAGAGTCAGGAATGGGACTCGCGATCATCAAAGCAACCTTCCCCGATTTTGATTACCAAACAACCACAACTGGCAACCAGCTTCGCTTTTATCTTTCCAACAAAAAACAGAAACAACAACTGCTCATAGTGGATGATAGTCAAAGTCAGCTTAAGCTCTTAGCGCATTTTCTTGAGGACAATTACCAACTTACTATTTTTAGCCAAGCAACAGAAGCAATTGAATGGCTGGCTCATAATCATTGTGACCTTGTCTTAACTGATTTTCACATGCCTATCATGAGTGGGATTACCTTCCGCGATCATGTCAAACAACAACGAAGGCATGCAACACTGCCGTTTGTCTTTATCTCAGGTGACACCCTCGCTGACAGCATAGCGCAAGCAGGACAATCCGCCATTGATGACTACTTACTAAAACCCATCAATAAACCCCATTTACTCGGCGTTATCCAGCGAGTGTTAGAACGGCATCAACACCTTACCACGCAATACCAATTACAATTCGAGCAACAACTCGCTTTATGTCTTCCGTTAGCCAACACTCAGGCAGAGGAAAACCATTGGCACATTCAAATCAACCAGCAAGCAGAAAGCAGTGGCGATTTTGTGATGCAACGTAGCCTAGCTGACGGCACAACATTAGTCATCCTAGGGGATCACATGGGGCACGGTGCTATCGCGAAAGCCAATGGTGCGGTATGGCAGGGCTATATTAGTGGGCTACTCGAAAATAATGACATCACACCTGCGCAGCTTTTCCTGCTGCTCAATACCAAACTATGTCAGAGCCAATCCCATCATCTGCTGTGTTTGCAACTGATCCATCTACAAAAGGGAGGGCGAGCAGAGTATCTCAATGCCGGTATGCCAGCCCCTTTATGCTTCATAGAGGAAAGAAGCGAACAGCTCCAACACGCCTCAGGCTTACTGGGCTTATTTGATGAAATTGACGTCGAACCATGGCAAGGCACATTTCAACCAGGCATGAGTATCCATTGCTATAGTGATGGCTTAGCCGAATCTCACTGGAGTGTTCAAGCATTAAACCAATTAAAGTACTTGTCACCAGAACAACGCCATCAACAATTATGGCGATACAATGCACCTATGACTGTTGATGATAAAACTTTAGTCACCATTAGCTACCGAAATCCCACTTGCCATCAAGACTCTGTCAGTTGATAAATAGCTTTTAGCTGTGGCCAGCGTGCCACACAACTGTAAGTATGGCGAACGCGCAGTTGTTGCTCCATTGCGACCTCGATTGTCAGCTCTCTATCATGATCAAAAGCCTTAACCATATCGGCCAATACCTGCCAATTGACTTGACTAACCACGCAGCCGCTAGGTAATAACCGAGTAAGATCTCCCGCATCTGTCGCAAGGGTAACAACGCCATTAGACATGGCTTCCAGTGCCGCCATCGGTAACCCTTCAGCCCGTGAAGGCATTAGTAATATATCTAACGAATGCCAATGGTTAGCCATATCATCAACACGGCCATGCCACTGAATCGAACCGTCATCACCCACCATCGTCATGGCTTGATGAAATGTTTCGTCCTCTCCATCACCAAATACATGGTAATCACAGCCATCATTTTGAGCCGCTAACCAGACAAAACGATCAATACCTTTTATTTCACATAACCGCCCTACAAAACCGACTTGTAATCGTTGTGAGCTATCAGCACGTTCACGCCTTAAACTGGTAGATTGTGCTGGAACAGAAACAAAATTGGGCAGAAGCTCGCAAGCGCTAGGAACAGAATCTTGAATCGCCTGACTGACCGCGAGATTACGAGACAAAAAGCTAGAGGCCCGATTAAGCCATTCATAAAAACCCACGCGTCCTGAGGCAGACTCCCCGGCATGGAAAGTTGTGACAGTAAGAGAAGAGGTAAAAAGCCCTAACAAACGAACCAGTATGGACGCTTTATAGCCATGAGCATGCAATACATCATCACGACTAAGTTGCTTCGCAAAAGTGTATGCAGAATGGCGAGCTTGTTTTGATAACAAGAATTGTACAGGGACATTAGCATCGGCTAATTGCAGGTATAAGGGATGATCAGCATAGCGACGAATAAAAATCACAGTGACCGCTTGGCGCTGCTGCTTTAACAAACGAGCTAACTGAAGTACGTGGCTTTCAATACCGCCAAAGCCAGAACTGTCGAGCAATAGATAGATCACATCCAACTCCTTATATCGATAAGAAATTCAATGCAAAAAAAAAGCCGAGTCTAAGACTCGGCTCTTTTTAATTTAACGCGCTAGTGCTTATTCAGCAGCAGCTTCTTCCTTTGCAGGACGATCTACAAGCTCAATGTAAGCCATTGGGGCTTTATCGCCAGCACGGAAACCGCATTTAAGAATGCGAGTGTAACCGCCTGGGCGTTGAGCGAAACGTGGACCTAATTCGTTAAATAGTTTCGCAACTACTTCGTTATCACGAGTACGAGCGAATGCAAGACGACGGTTAGCAACACTGTCTGTCTTAGCTAGGGTAATCAACGGCTCAATTACGCGACGTAGCTCTTTTGCCTTAGGCAAGGTAGTCTTGATAAGTTCGTGACGTACCAGAGAGCTAGCCATGTTGCTGAACATCGCTTTACGATGACTGCTGTTGCGGTTGAGTTGACGACCACTCTTACGATGGCGCATGACCTAATCCTTCTAACTAGATATCAGTAACTATTAATCTTCAGCGATTGATGCTGGCGGCCAGTTTTCTAAGCGCATGCCTAGAGACAGACCACGAGATGCCAGCACGTCTTTAATTTCTGTTAAAGACTTCTTACCAAGGTTTGGCGTTTTAAGTAGCTCAACCTCAGTGCGCTGAACAAGATCACCGATGTAATGGATCGCTTCTGCTTTCAAACAGTTAGCAGAGCGAACAGTTAGTTCAAGATCGTCTACAGGACGCAGTAGGATCGGATCGAACTCTGGCTTTTCTTCTTTCTCTTCAGGAACTCGTACATCACGTAGATCTACGAATGCATCCAGTTGCTCAGCAAGAATAGTTGCTGCGCGACGGATAGCTTCCTCTGGATCAAGCGTACCGTTTGTCTCCATATCGATTACTAATTTGTCTAGGTCAGTACGTTGTTCAACGCGAGCTGCCTCTACAGAGTAAGCGATACGGTCAACTGGGCTGAAAGTTGAATCAACTAACAGACGACCAATTGGACGCTCATCTTCTTCAGTGTGAATACGAGCAGATGCTGGTACATAGCCGCGACCACGCTCTACCTTGATGCGCATGCTGATATCAGCATTGTCATCAGTTAGGTGGCAGATTACGTGTTCTGAGTTCGCAATCTCAACATCACCGTCGTGGGTGATGTCACCTGCAACAACAGGGCCTGCACCAGATTTGTTCAGAGTAAGGATAACTTCGTCTTTACCCTCAACCTTAACGGCTAGACCTTTAAGGTTTAGAAGGATTTCAAGAACATCTTCCTGTACTCCCTCTTTGGTGCTGTACTCGTGTAACACACCGTCGATCTCAACTTCAGTAACGGCACAACCCGGCATAGAAGAAAGTAAAATACGACGAAGAGCGTTACCTAAAGTGTGGCCAAAGCCACGCTCTAGTGGCTCTAGAGTTACTTTTGCATGCGTCGTGTTAACTTGTTCGATATCAACAAGACGTGGCTTAAGAAATTCTGTTACAGAACCCTGCATTGTGTCCTCTCTTAACTATAGCCTTACTTAGAGTAAAGCTCGACGATCAGGTGTTCATTGATGTCGGCAGACAAATCAGAACGTTCTGGAAGACGCTTGAACGTACCTTCCATTTTGCTGTTGTCTACTTCGACCCAAGTCGGTAGTTCACGCTGTGTAGCAACTTCTAGAGCTGCTTTAATGCGTGCTTGGTTCTTAGCTTTCTCACGAATGCTAACAACGTCGTTAGCCGCTACCTTGAAAGAAGGAACGTTTACGACTTGACCGTTTACTAGGATCGCTTTGTGGCTTACCAGCTGGCGAGATTCAGCGCGAGTTGCACCAAAGCCCATGCGGTAAACTACGTTATCTAGACGACCTTCAAGAAGTTGAAGCAGGTTTTCACCTGTGTTGCCCTTAATGCGAGCAGCTTCTTGGTAGTAGTTACGGAATTGTTTTTCTAGTACGCCATATGTACGACGAACTTTCTGCTTCTCACGAAGCTGAACGCCGTAATCAGATAGACGACCACGACGAGCACCATGCTGGCCCGGCGCGTTATCAATCTTACACTTGGTATCAATCGCGCGTACACCAGACTTAAGGAATAAGTCAGTACCTTCGCGACGGCTAAGCTTCAGCTTAGGACCCAAATATCTTGCCATGTTCTTTCTCCAGTTTTCCTAAAAACGAAACGTTATACGCGACGTTTCTTAGGTGGACGACAACCGTTATGAGGGATCGGAGTTGCATCAACAATGTTAGTGATACGGAAACCCGCTGCGTTTAGAGCGCGGATTGTTGACTCACGACCAGGACCAGGGCCCTTAACCATAACTTCCAGGTTCTTAACGCCATATTCTTTGGCCATTTCACCACAACGCTCAGCAGCAACCTGTGCAGCGAACGGAGTAGATTTACGAGAACCACGGAAACCAGAACCACCTGCAGTTGCCCATGAAAGAGCATTACCTTGACGGTCAGTAATGGTTACGATTGTGTTGTTGAAAGAAGCATGAATGTGCGCAACGCCATCAGCTACTTGCTTACGTACGCGCTTACGCGCGCGAGTTGGTTGTTTTGCCATTGTACTCTACCTTATCCGATTATTTTTTGATCGGCTTGCGCGGACCCTTACGGGTGCGAGCGTTGGTTTTAGTACGCTGTCCACGTAGTGGTAGACTGCGACGATGACGAAGACCACGGTAACAGCCAAGGTCCATAAGACGCTTGATGTTCATGGAAACTTCACGACGTAGATCACCTTCTACAGTGTACTTAGCTACACCATCACGCAGTTGATCGATCTGCTCTTCATTCAGTTCACTGATCTTAACATCTTCAGCAATACCCACTTCAGCTAGAATAGCTTGAGAACGGGTTTTACCGATACCGTAGATCGCTGTTAAAGCGATTACAGAATGTTTATGATCAGGAATGTTAATGCCTGCAATACGGGCCACTATTCACTCCTAGTACTTTTCAAGAATAACCGCTGCAAAGCCCGTGTAGGATACGCAGCGGTGGTACAATTCTTTTGCACACACAAAAGATGGTTGGCTAATTTAGCCAACCTATCTTCAATTTGCAAGAAATATTTCTGCTAATTAGCCTTGGCGTTGTTTATGCTTTGGCTCGCTGCAAATTACACGCACAACACCGTTGCGCTTGATAACTTTACAGTTACGGCAGATTTTCTTAACGGAAGCACGAACTTTCATTGCTAAACTCCGTAAATGGAATAACCAGTCTTAACGGCTTGAGCCCTTAAGATTAGCCTTTTTCAAAACAGACTCATATTGTTGAGACATCAAAAGTGTCTGAACTTGAGCCATGAAGTCCATGATTACTACAACTACGATTAGTAGCGACGTACCGCCAAAATAGAAGCGTACGTTCCATGCAATCATCATGAACTCGGGGATCAGACATATAAAGGTAATGTACATTGCACCCGCTAGGGTTAAACGTGTCATCACTTTATCGATATATTTCGCAGTCTGCTCACCCGGGCGAATACCAGGTACGAACGCACCAGACTTCTTCAAGTTATCAGCTGTCTCGCGAGGGTTAAACACCAACGCGGTATAGAAGAAACAGAAGAAAATAATCGCAGCAGCATAAAGCATTACATAAAGCGGCTGACCTGGGCTTAACGCCAGTGAAATCTCACTTAGCCAACCTAGGCTTTCATTTTGACCAAACCACTGTGCCAGTGTGCCTGGGAACAAAATGATGCTTGATGCAAAAATCGCTGGAATAACACCTGCCATGTTGATTTTCAACGGCAAGTGAGTGCTCTGCGCTGCAAAGACACGACGGCCTTGTTGACGCTTGGCGTAGTTAACGACGATACGACGTTGACCACGTTCCATGAACACTACAAAGTAAATTACAGCGAAAGAAATAACTGCAATTAACAGTAGAAGAAGTACGTGCAATTCACCTTGACGTGCTTGCTCTACGGTCTGTCCAATAGCCGGTGGCAAACCAGCAACGATACCAGTGAAAATAATCAAAGATATGCCGTTACCAATGCCGCGTTCTGTAACCTGTTCACCTAACCACATTAAGAACATGGTGCCGGTAACCAAACTAACAACCGCAACAAAGTAGAAACCAAGCCCAGGGTTAACCACTAGGCCTGGAATCATACTTGGTAACCCCGTCGCAATACCAATTGCTTGGAAGGTTGCCAAAACAAGCGTGCCGTAACGAGTGTACTGGCTAATCTTACGACGACCAGACTCTCCTTCCTTTTTCAACTCGGCTAACGCCGGGTGAACAACCGTTAACAACTGAACAATGATCGATGCCGAAATATACGGCATGATGCCCAGCGCTAAGATTGATGCACGCTCAAGTGCACCACCAGAGAACATGTTAAACAGTTCAATGATGGTACCCTTTTGCTGTTCGAACAGATCGGCAAGTACAGCAGCGTCAATACCAGGAATAGGCACAAAAGAGCCAGCTCGGAAAATTAAGATAGCTCCTATTACGAATAATAGGCGAGTCTTAAGCTCTGCTAGGCCACCTTGTGCGCTACGAAAATCTTGTCCTGGTTGTTTAGCCATCTGTACCTCATCCTCGAGTTAATTATTCCTCGATTTTACCGCCTGCAGCTTCGATTGCAGCTTTTGCGCCTTTAGTCACGCGAAGACCTTTAACAGTCACAGAGCGTGCGATTTCACCAGAAAGAACAACTTTAACGAACTCGATGTTCTTAGTGATTACGTTCGCAGCTTTTAGGCTGTTTAGATCAACTACGTCACCTTCAACTTTCGCTAGCTCAGCTAGACGAACTTCAGCTGTTACCAAGCTCTTACGAGATGTAAAACCGAATTTTGGTAGACGCTGTTTCAAAGGCATTTGACCGCCTTCGAAGCCTGGACGTACAGAACCACCTGAACGTGATTTCTGACCTTTGTGACCACGGCCACCAGTTTTGCCCAGACCTGAACCGATACCACGACCTACGCGCTTCGCAGAAGGCTTAGAACCCGCAGCCGGTGATAGAGTATTCAAACGCATTCTGATTACTCCTCAACTTTAACCATGTAGTAAACTTTAGCGATCATGCCGCGTACGCAAGCAGTATCTTCAAGTTCAACAGTGTGGTTGATACGACGAAGGCCTAAGCCACGCAAAGATGCTTTATGCTTCGGTAAACGACCGATAGAGCTCTTTGTCTGTGTTACTTTAATTGTCTTAGCCATGTCGATTACTCCAGAATTTCTTTAACAGAAAGACCACGCTTAGCGGCGATCATTTCTGGAGAGTTCATTCCACTTAGACCATCAATTGTTGCGCGAACAACGTTGATTGGGTTAGTAGAACCGTATGCTTTTGCTAGTACGTTACGGATACCCGCAACCTCTAGAACTGCACGCATTGCACCACCGGCGATGATACCAGTACCTTCTGATGCAGGTTGCATGTACACTTTAGAACCAGTGTGGCGACCTTTAACAGCGTGGTGTAGAGTACCGTCGTTTAGTGCAACTGTAACCATGTTACGACGTGCTTTTTCCATCGCTTTCTGGATTGCAGCAGGAACTTCACGTGCCTTGCCGTAACCAAAACCGATGCGACCGTTACCGTCACCAACTACTGTTAGTGCAGTAAAGCTGAAAATACGACCACCTTTAACCGTTTTTGAAACACGGTTAACAGCGATCAGCTTTTCATGCAAATCTGATTGTGTTTTTTCGTTAGCCATCTTCCGCCTACCTTAGAATTTCAGACCAGCTTCACGAGCAGCTTCTGCTAGTGCAGCTACACGGCCGTGGTATTGGAAACCAGAACGATCGAATGCAACGTTAGAGATGCCTTTTTCAATCGCGCGCTCAGCAATAGCTTTACCTACAGCTGTAGCAGCGTCCTTGTTACCAGTACTCTTAACTTGCTCACGGATCGCTTTTTCTACGGTAGAAGCGGCAGCGATAACCTCGGAGCCATTAGGTGCGATAACCTGAGCGTACACGTGACGTGGAGTGCGGTGTACAACTAGGCGTGTAACGCCCAGTTCAGCAATCTTACGACGTGCACGGGTCGCACGACGGATACGAGATGCTTTCTTATCCATAGTGTTACCTTACTTCTTCTTAGCTTCTTTAGTACGCACATTTTCATCTGCGTAACGAACACCTTTACCTTTGTAAGGTTCAGGGCTACGGTAAGCGCGAATATCTGCAGCTACTTGACCAACTAACTGCTTATCAGTACCTGTAAGTACGATTTCAGTTTGTGTTGGACATTCAGCCTTGATACCTTCCGGTAATTCGTGCTCAACTGGGTGAGAGAAGCCAAGGGTTAGACCTACAGCGTTGCCTTTGATAGCAGCACGGTAACCTACACCTTTAAGAATCAGCTTCTTAGTGAAACCTTCGGTAACACCAACAACCATGTTATTAACTAGTGCACGAGCAGTACCTGCTTGTGCCCAAGCCTTATCGATACCTTCACGAGGACCGAAAGTGATGGTGTTCTCTTCCTGGGTTAAAACTACTGCTTCGTTGATAACGCGAACTAGTTCGCCTTTACCGCCTTTAACAGTAACTTCCTGACCGTTAAGTTTAACTTCTACGCCAGCAGGAATTACTACAGGTGCTTTTGCAACACGAGACATGTCCTACTCCTATTAAGCTACGTAGCAGATAATCTCACCGCCAAGACCCGCTTTGCGTGCAGCGCGGTCGGTCATAAGACCCTTGGAAGTGGAAATAACAGCAATACCAAGGCCACCCATCACTGATGGTAGAGCATCTTTTTTCTTGTAGATGCGTAGACCAGGACGTGATACACGTTGGATTTGCTCGATAACTGGGTTAGCTTCGAAGTACTTAAGTGTAACTTCTAGCTCAGGCTTAACTTCACCAGTAACGATGTAGTCAGCCACGAAACCTTCTTCTTTTAGAAGTGCAGCAATTGCAACTTTCTGCTTAGAAGATGGCATTTTAACAGCAACTTTTTGCGCTGCCTGACCGTTACGAATGCGGGTCAGCATATCCGAAATCGGATCTTGCATGCTCATAAGTCAATACTCCGTGATTCTAAATTGGTAACTAAATTACCAGCTTGCCTTACGTAGACCCGGAATCTCGCCTTTCATGCAAGTTTCGCGAACCTTGATACGGCATAGACCAAACTTACGTAGGTAGCCGTGCGGGCGTCCAGTCTGGTTACAGCGGTTACGCTGACGAGAAGGACTAGAATCACGTGGAAGTGACTGAAGCTTAAGAACTGCATTCCAGCGGTCTTCTTCAGACGTGTTCACGTCATTAATTAGTGCTTTTAGCGCAGAACGCTTCTCAGCGAACTTAGCTACTAGCTTAGCGCGTTTAGTTTCACGCGCCTTCATCGATTCTTTAGCCATTAGTAACCCTTACTTTTACTTACGGAATGGGAAGTTAAAAGCAGAAAGCAGAGCATGAGCTTCTTCATCAGATGCTGCAGTAGTCGTGATAGTAATATCAAGACCACGCACTCGATCTACTTTGTCGTAGTCGATTTCTGGGAAGATAATCTGCTCGCGAACGCCCATGCTGTAGTTACCACGACCATCGAATGATTTCGGGTTAAGACCACGGAAATCTCGAATACGAGGTACAGCAATTGAAATTAGACGCTCGAAAAAGTCCCACATACGCTCGCCACGTAAGGTTACTTTACAGCCAATCGGGTAGCCCTCACGGATCTTAAAGCCAGCAACAGACTTACGAGCTTTAGTGATTAGCGGCTTCTGACCTGCAATAGCAGTCATGTCAGCAGCTGCGTTCTCTAAAAGCTTCTTGTCGTTGATCGCTTCACCCACACCCATGTTAAGTGTGATTTTTTCGATCCTTGGGACTTGCATGATGCTCTTGTATTCGAACTTTTCAGAAAGCTCTTTTACAATAGACTCTTTGTAGTAATCATGCAGTTTCGCCATAGTACTACTCCAAACTTACTTGATAGTTTCGCCAGTCGACTTGAAGAAACGAACTTTTTTGCCGTCTTCAAATCGGAAGCCTACACGGTCCGCATTACCTTGACCGTTAACGATAGCAACATTTGATGCGTCGATCGCAGCTTCTTGCTCTACGATGCCACCTTGAACACCCATTGCCGGTACAGGCTTCTGGTGTTTCTTAACCATGTTGATACCTTCAACGATAACTTTACCGGTTGCTAGAACCTTAGTTACCTTACCTTTCTTGCCTTTATCTTTACCAGCAAGAACGATAATTTCGTCGTTACGACGGATTTTTGCTGCCATTTTGATCGCTCCTTACAGTACTTCAGGCGCTAGTGACACAATTTTCATGAATTTCGCATTACGAAGTTCACGAGTCACAGGGCCAAAAATACGAGTACCGATTGGTTGCTCACTTGTGTCGTTCAACAGTACGCAAGCATTACGGTCAAAGCGAATGACAGAGCCGTCTGGACGACGAACGCCTTTACGGGTGCGTACAACCACCGCCTTCAGAACATCACCTTTCTTAACTTTACCGCGAGGAATTGCTTCTTTCACAGTAACTTTGATGATGTCACCGATATGTGCATAGCGACGGTGAGAACCACCCAGAACCTTAATACACATTACGCGACGAGCGCCGGAGTTATCGGCTGCTTCAAGCGTACTTTGCATTTGGATCATGTTAGTGCTCCGCTTATTTTAAAACATCTAGACCCTCTCGGATCGATATGCCTTTTCTTCAAAGGCGGCGAATAATAACACCATTTTCGACCGATGGGTAGACAAAAAATAAACGACCCCAAGTTTTTTCAGGGCCGTTTGTTTAATTAGTTGCTAAGTTCGCTTAACCGCGAGCTTTTTCAACTACGCGTACCAGTGTCCAAGACTTAGTCTTAGACATTGGACGACACTCACGAACTTCAACAGTATCGCCTAGGCCACACTCGTTGTTTTCGTCATGTGCGTGAAGTTTAGTCGTGCGCGTGATGTACTTACCGTAGATCGGGTGCTTCACTTTACGCTCGATTGCAACAACAATAGACTTATCGCCTTTGTCGCTAACAACACGACCAAGCTGAGTACGAATTTCGCTCATTATGCGCCAGCCTTTTCAGTCAGAACGGTTTTAACACGTGCGATATCGCGACGTACAGCTTTTAGAGTGTGAGTCTGCTGTAGTTGACCAGTCGCAGCTTGCATGCGCAAGTTGAACTGTTCACGTAGCAGGCCTACAAGCTCAGCATTAAGTTCTTCAACGCTTTTCGCGCGCAGATCTTGTGCGTTCATCACATCACCGCCTTAGTTACAAATGTTGTCTTGATTGGTAGCTTACGTGCAGCAAGGTTAAATGCTTCACGTGCTAGCTCTTCAGAAACACCATCCATTTCATATAGAACTTTACCTGGTTGAATTTGAGCAACCCAGTATTCTACGCTACCTTTACCTTTACCTTGACGAACTTCAAGAGGCTTAGATGTAATAGGTTTGTCTGGGAATACACGAATCCAGATCTGGCCTTGACGTTTGATATGACGAGTCATAGCACGACGAGCAGCTTCAATTTGGCGAGCAGTCAAACGACCACGACCAACAGCTTTAAGACCAAATGTACCGAAGCTTACGTCAGTACCGTTCGCTAAACCGCGGTTACGACCTTTAAAAGTCTTGCGGAATTTAGTGCGTTTAGGTTGCAGCATCAATAAACTCCTTATTTACGGCTTTTGCGCTGCTTCTTAGGCTTGTCAGCCTTAGGCTCTTCAACTGGCATGCCGCCTAGAACTTCACCTTTGAAGATCCAAACTTTGATACCAATTACACCGTATTGGGTGTGAGCCGAAGAAGTTGCGTAATCAATGTCAGCACGAAGAGTGTGTAGAGGCACACGGCCTTCACGGTACCACTCAGTACGTGCGATTTCAGCGCCGCCTAGACGACCGCTTACTTCAACTTTGATACCTTTAGCGCCAAGACGCATAGCGTTTTGAACTGCACGCTTCATAGCGCGACGGAACATAACACGACGTTCTAGTTGAGACGCGATGCTGTCTGCTACTAGTTGACCGTCTAGCTCTGGCTTACGTACTTCAGAGATATTGATCTGAGCAGGAACGCCCGCGATCTTAGCTACTGCAGCGCGTAGTTTTTCTACATCTTCGCCTTTCTTACCGATTACTACGCCTGGACGAGCAGTGTGAATAGTCACACGGATGCTCTTAGCAGGACGCTCGATAACGATGCGTGATAAAGATGCTTTTTTCAGTTCTTTTGTAAGAAACTGACGTACCTTGAAGTCGCCGTCTAGGTTGTCAGCGAACTCTTGGCTGTTAGCAAACCAAGTGGTATTCCAAGGCTTACAAATGCCTAGACGAATACCATTAGGATGTACTTTCTGACCCATTGCTTTCTCTCCTAGTCTCTTAGCGGTCTGCTACAACAACAGTGATGTGGCTAGAACGCTTCAAGATGCGATCGGCACGGCCTTTAGCACGAGGCATAATACGCTTCATGATAGGACCTTCGTCAACGAAGATTTTAGCAACATTAAGATCATCAATGTCTGCGCCTTCGTTGTGTTCTGCGTTAGCGATAGCTGATTCTAGAACTTTCTTGATTAGGTCAGCAGCTTTTTTGTTGCTGAACGTCAAGATTTCTAGAGCTTGGTCAACTGGCTTACCGCGCAGTTGATCTGCAACCAAACGAGCTTTTTGCGGCGAAATGCGAGCAAAGCGATGTTTAGCGATAGCTTCCATTACTTACTCCTTAGCGCTTCTTAGCTTTCTTATCCGCAGCGTGACCGCGGTAAGTACGTGTTGGTGCAAATTCGCCTAGCTTGTGACCGATCATTTCTTCAGAAACGAAAACAGGAACGTGCTGACGACCATTATGGACAGCGATGGTCAAACCGATCATTTGTGGAATGATCATTGAGCGACGGGACCAAGTCTTTACAGGCTTCTTGTCACCGCTTTCCAACGCTTTCTCTACCTTCTTCAGCAAGTGTAGGTCAATAAATGGACCTTTCTTGAGAGAACGTGGCATGGCGTATCCTCTTTATAATTACTTGTTACGACGACGTACGATGTACTTGTCGGTACGTTTGTTCTTACGAGTCTTGTAACCCTTAGTTGGAACACCCCAAGGTGATACTGGGTGACGACCGCCTGATGTGCGACCTTCACCACCACCGTGTGGGTGATCCACTGGGTTCATTACAACACCACGTACAGTTGGGCGAACACCGCGCCAGCGTGAAGCACCAGCTTTACCTAGCTCACGTAGCATGTGTTCTGCGTTACCAACTTCACCTAGAGTCGCACGACCTTCAGCAAGAACTTTACGCATTTCACCAGAACGTAGACGTAGAGTCACATATGTGCCTGCACGTGCAATGATCTGAGCGTATGCACCAGCTGAACGAGCCAGCTGAGCACCTTTACCAGGCTTAAGTTCAACACAGTGTACTGTTGAACCTACTGGGATGTTGCGCATTGGTAACGTGTTACCAACTTTGATCGCAGCATCTGCGCCAGACTGGATCATATCACCAGCTTGGATGCCTTTAGGCGCGATGATGTAACGGCGTTCACCGTCAGCGTAAAGTACTAGCGCGATGTTTGCGCTACGGTTTGGATCATATTCCAAACGCTCTACTTTAGCTGGGATACCATCTTTAGTACGTTTAAAGTCGATTAGACGGTAATGTTGTTTATTACCACCACCGATGTGACGTACTGTGATACGACCGTTATTGTTACGACCACCAGACTTAGAGTTTTTCTCTAGTAGTGGTGCGTACGGCTTACCCTTATGCAGGTCAGAGTTAACCACTTTAACTACGTGGCGACGACCCGGGGAAGTCGGCTTACATTTAACAATAGCCATTCTTCTTAGCTCCTAGTCTTACTCTGCACTACCAGCGAAGTCGATGTCTTGACCTTCTTTCAAGATAACGTACGCTTTCTTCACGTCTGAACGACGGCCTTGGCGCATACCTTGACGTTTGGTCTTACCCTTAGTGATAAGAGTGTTAACAGACTTAACTTCAACTTCGAACAGTTTTTCAACTGCTGCTTTGATCTCTCTCTTAGTTGCTGTAATAGCTACTTTAAATACGATAGTGTTCGCATTTTCAGCTGCCATTGTAGCTTTTTCAGAGATGTGCGGAGCACGTAGAACTTTTAAAATACGCTCTTCAGTGATCATGCTAGCATCTCCTCAACTGCTTTAACTGCTGCTGCAGTCATCACAACTTTATCGAAAGCGATCAAGCTAACTGGGTCGATTGCCGCTGCGTCACGTACGTCTACTTTGTATAGGTTACGTGCTGCAAGGAATAGATTCTCATCTAGCTCGCCAGTTACGATCAGTGCATCAGTTAGCTCAAGCTCATTAAGCTTAGCAACTAGTGCTTTTGTTTTTGGTGCTTCTAGAGAAAACTCATCAACAACGATTAGACGCTCTTGACGAACTAGCTCAGAAAGAATGCTCTTCATAGCACCACGGTACATTTTTTTGTTAACTTTTTGGCTGTGGTCCTGTGGACGTGCAGCAAAAGTTACACCACCCGAGCGCCAGATTGGGCTACGGATTGTACCAGCTCGAGCGCGACCTGTACCTTTCTGGCGCCATGGTTTAGCACCACCACCAGAAACGTCAGAACGAGTCTTCTGAGCGCGTGTACCTTGACGAGCACCTGCTGCGAAAGCAACAACTACTTGGTGTACAAGCGCTTCATTGAAGTCACGCCCAAAAGTAGTTTCGGAGACAGTTAGCGCGTCTGCGCCTTTGACTACCAATTCCATTACTAACTCCTCGACGTTACGCTTTAACAGCTGGTTTTACGATCACGTTACCGCCTGTAGCACCTGGTACTGCACCTTTAATAAGAAGCAGATTGCGCTCAGCGTCAACACGTACGATCTCTAGGTTTTGAGTCGTTACACGCTCAGCACCCATGTGACCAGCCATTTTCTTGCCTTTAAATACGCGACCTGGAGTTTGACATTGGCCAATTGAACCCGGAGCACGGTGAGACAAGGAGTTACCATGGGTCATATCTTGAGTAGAGAAGTTCCAGCGCTTAATAGCACCTTGGAAGCCTTTACCTTTAGATGTACCAGTAACGTCTACTTTTTTAATTTCGTTGAACAGTTCTACGTTTAGCTCAGCGCCAACTGCAAACTCTTCACCACTATCTAGACGGAATTCCCAAAGACCGCGACCAGCTTCAACACCTGCTTTCGCAAAGTGACCAGCTTCTGGTTTGTTAACGCGGCTAGCTTTCTTAGTACCAGCAGTTACTTGGATTGCGTTGTAACCGTCTGACTCAAGAGATTTAACTTGAGTTACACGGTTGTTTTCAACTTCAACCACTGTTACTGGGATAGAAACGCCTTCTTCGGTAAAGATGCGGGTCATGCCCACTTTACGACCGATTAGACCAATCATTCTCTTATCTCCCCTTAACCTAGGCTGATCTGAACATCAACGCCAGCAGCAAGGTCTAGACGCATAAGAGCATCAACAGTTTTATCTGTTGGCTCAACGATGTCGATAAGGCGCTTGTGAGTACGGATTTCGTACTGATCACGTGCGTCCTTATTAACGTGAGGAGAAATAAGAACAGTGAAACGCTCTTTACGAGTAGGAAGAGGGATTGGACCCTTAACCTGCGCGCCAGTACGCTTAGCTGTTTCAACGATTTCCGCAGTTGACTGATCGATCAAACGGTGATCGAAAGCCTTAAGGCGGATACGAATACGTTGGTTCTGCATGAGACAGAGCTCCAAATAAAAATTACACAAACAATATCGCCACTCACGCTCGTCAAGACGAGGGAATGCCGATTGATTTATGTGAACGTAGCATCCCTATCGGATACATTGTCAGCCAATTTAATGACTGCGAACATAAGTCAGAGTATACATTTTCAAGCTGTAAAACAGCTTCTTCCTCAACGCTTATTGGTTCACAACTGCGCCTACAAGATATGGTGACCTCTGGCAGTGGGAAGCATTATACAGATCACATTTCGGAACGCAACCCTTGTTTGAAAATTAATCATCAGCGGTAAAAACGGTCGATCTCAGCCTTAGTTACAACACTAAAACGCAATAAAGAGAGCCACTGCTCTCTCCATACAATAAAACCCAAATCTGATCGATTTAGGTTAGTTGACTCAAGGCGCTTGCTAGAATTTGCTAATCATCATCTACAATCTGCGCTTGGTTATAATTGGCAATGCCCATTTTTTCAATTAACCCTAACTGTGTTTCCAGCCAATCAACATGCTCTTCTTCATCTTCAAGAATATCTTGAAATAGATCCCGCGACACATAGTCTCGCACGCTTTCTGCATACGCGATGGCATCACGCAGATCAGGAATAGCGTCCATCTCTAATGCTAAGTCGCATTCCAGCATTTCTTGCGTGTCTTCACCAATATTTAATTTACCGAGATCTTGTAAATTAGGCAGCCCCTCAAGAAACAGGATGCGCTCTATCAGATGATCGGCGTGGTTCATCTCATCGATAGATTCATGGTATTCCTTATCAGCAAGATGCTTAAGGCCCCAATCCTTGTACATTCTGGCATGAAGAAAATACTGATTAATGGCAACGAGCTCGTTACCCAGTATTTTATTGAGGTGTTGGATAATTTTCGGATCAGCTTTCATGCAGTAACACTCCTCTGTCGGTTCATTTAAGGATAGAACCGAATCGAAGAGTGTCAAAAGGCCGATGGGAACAGCGGCGTTATTAACTGGCTTTTTGGTACTGACTAATAATAGTCTGCTCGATAATCACCTTAGCTTGCCGTATGCACTTACCGCACTGTGAACCTAATGGCGTGATCTCTCTAATACCACGAATATCAGTCAGGCGGTGTTCTACCGTTAACTTCATGATCTTTTTATCGGATATTGCATGGCATAAACACACGTACATTAGGACACTCACTGATTAGTTGCTTAATGGCAATATAAACAAGAACAGTTTTCATTACCACTTGCGGGAGGTGTATTTATTAGATGATTTAGCTATCAATAAAGCGTGTTAGATAAAAATTAAAATAAGTAGCAAAGAGAGGGAGTTAGAATTGAAAATTACAGGCATTAAAAAAGGGAGCCGAAGCTCCCTTTTGCGTACTTAGTTTTGCACTAAATTGCTATTAAGCAACGATAGTTGCAACAACACCAGCACCAACTGTACGGCCACCTTCACGGATAGCAAAACGTAGACCTTCGTCCATCGCGATAGGTGCGATTAGAGTAACAGTCATAGAGATGTTATCACCAGGCATTACCATTTCTACGCCTTCAGGTAGTTCGATAGTACCTGTTACGTCAGTTGTACGGAAGTAGAACTGTGGACGGTAACCTTTGAAGAAAGGAGTGTGACGACCGCCTTCATCTTTAGAAAGAACATAGATTTCTGAAGTGAAAGTAGTGTGTGGAGT
>NZ_JAKJSO010000031.1:0-31980 GCF_050337045.1 Photobacterium kagoshimensis
CCTTAAGATACAACTCTTTAAGGTTTTTATTATTTTTTAAGTTTAAAACCACATCATCTACATCTATGGCTAAATATGTTAATTTTGGTAATAAAGAAAAAAAACTTTCAGTGTTAACATTTTTTAAACTTAACTGCAAATGAGTTACATTAAGCTCATAATCTACAAGAATATAATTTTCAGATTCTTGATAGTCATAGAACCAAAAATCTCCGCCACTATACCTTACACTTGAACTACTAAATTTAAATTTATCATCAATGTCATTAAAACCTTCTCTATCTACCAATTCTGCATTATACGTTTCAATAAATATTTCAGGTTTTGACTGATAGCCATTTTCTTTAAGAAAATCCATAACATGCTTTATTTGTGGTGATTGCAGTGTTTCTTCAATCAGAGGTTCATATGCCAACACCCCAAATGATAAAAATAACATTGATATTTTTATTAAAGCTAAAATTCTATATGACATCTCATATACCCTGTTATCTTAGACAACTGTTACCATCGTTCAGTCAAAACCGTTGAACGAGTACTTAAAGTAACCATATAAAGATCAACTATTAAATCCATCATATACCCTTTGTTTAATAATCTACTTCCAACGATTAGGCGCCATATTTGGCAAGACTTATTAACTTACGCCTCATCTCCCCTTCGCTATTGTCAAAAAAAGGATTAGACCCAAGGAAAACTTTACATCCCTTAACAGCATTAAATTTAGATAAATCCACATAGTTTAAGTTATTTCGTTGAAGTTCGATTTCTTTGATTGAATTTAATCCATCAAGTTTACCAACAGCATTGATTTTATTACTTACCAGTACTAAATACTCCAATGCACTCAAATGAGAAATATTCTCCACCTTCTTTATATTTGATCTTTCTATTCTTAGTTTTTTTAATTTTGTAAGACTATCTAAGCCACTAATCTTTTTAAGTGGGGTACCTAAAATAGTTAGTTCTTCCAAGTTATTTAAGCCATCAAGCCCTTTTGTTTCATCGAATGACACTCGAGAAATAAACATTTTCTTTAAATTTGATGAATTAGAGAAATTCGGCATTTGATCATTCTCCTTTCCGCCAAATCTAAGCCACTCCAATAATACTGGTAATTTAACACCTCCAACATATATTCCATTTCCTAATACAACACCTCGAAGGTTAGATAATTTAGATATATTAGATATGTCACGTTTAGTGTCACCATACAGCGTTAAATACTTTAAATTCTTTAAGGATAGTAACTCAAAGTTAAGCTTTCCTTTTGACATCACAGTCAAAAACTCTAACGAAGACGAGTCATTGATATCACTCAAATTATTTACATCATTATTTATTCTTAGTGATAATAGCTTTCTTTGATAACCAAGATTTGAAATCTTTTCAAACTTTCCTAATGAAGTCCCAATCATTTCAACCAAACCAGATTCAGGCAAAACCAAATCAGTTAGAACCCCATCTTTTAAAAACACCTCTTTAATTTTATGATTATTTTTAATATTAACTACTTCGCCATCAGTATTAGAGGCATCAATAGCAAGGTAACGTAGACTCGGCAAACCAGAGAATAATTCGTCTGTTTGACTTCCATTCAATGATAACTGCATATGAGTCACATTAAGTTCAGGATCTACAAGGATGTAGTTATCTTCATTTTGATAATTATAAAAAGTAAACCTTCCTCCACTATAGCTAACACTTGAACTTCCTAGCTCATTTAAATCGTTAACTTCATTCAAATTGGACCTCTGGTTTACCTCAGCATTATACGTTTCAATGAATATCTCAGGTTTAGACTGATAGCCGTTTTCTTTAAGAAAATCCATAACATGCTTTATTTGTGGTGATTGCAGTGTTTCTTCAACCAGAGGATCATATGCCAACACCCCAAATGATAAAAATAACATTGATATTTTTATTAAAGCTAAAATTCTATATGACATGTTATTTCCCCGACCAAGGTTGATATTCGATTTAAAGTGATTCATGAGCATTTGCATATTCATCAAAATCAATAACTCAGAAACTATTCTCGGCAATATTCGTTGAGCAATATATTGCTGATTATTAGGGGGGACTATTACCCATACGACTTACAGGCTTACAGGCTTACTATAAGTTAAAATGGTACCGGAACCAGTGACTATCGGCCCGCCAACATGAGGCACTTTGCCGGTCGTTTTAGGACAAGAGTGATTATCCGAAATGCGTGCAGCTGGTTTTCCCATCTTAGAATGCTCTGTTAATCGCGTTAACGGCAAATTATATACATCAAGAAGCTTATTATTAGGATGCTTTCACGTAAGGTGTTGATAATATTTAATTGTTAAAAGGCACCTCCCAACAAATAGGCAACAAAATGTAATTGATATTTCGATCTTTAGATGTAAAAAAGGAGACCCTAGGCCTCCTCTCTATCATTTATGAACGCGCTATTTATTACAGCGTAAACACTAACTGGGCAGACACGCCGTAGTTATTGTCTTTACCGAACTGACCCGCAAGGTCGAAACCAAATGCGCCAAACGGTGTGAAACCGATACCTGCCGTCATTAAGCTCTCTGCGTGATCTGTCATGCTGTGGCTGTAACCTGCACGTAACTGCGCCCACTGCCATGCGTCTAACTCAACACCCAGCTTTGCAAACTGCGTGCTGTAATCAAACTGCTTAAAGTATTGCTGTTTATTTAGATCAACATCCGCCGCAACCGTGAACCAGCCATTGGCGTAAGCAGCACCAAGTTTGTACTGTGGCTCAACCATAAAGGTCGCGCTGTAGCTTTCGCCGTCATCACTAATGATCTTATTGGTTTCTAGCTCTTGCGAAATAAGGTTCATCGCAGAAAAACCAATGGTCACATTATCTACTGGTTGGTAAGCCACACCCAAGTCCATGTTGAACGCAGAGCTTTGCTCAGGATCATCAATCTCAAAATCAAAGGTACTCACGCTTTCCATCATGTTTAGCGCAACCAGCTTTTGGAATTTAGGCGATACACCCACAGAGAAACGCTTACCGTAAGCGCTAAGCTCAAAAGATTTCGCTAGTGTTACACCCAAATCAACCGTACCACCCGCTAGGCCTGTCGCCATCGAATCTAGGTCATTTGGATTAGAGTCTTTCTCAAAATCACTATCAGCCACCTTGGTAGTCGCAAACGCCGCAATACTTGCTTTCGTAAATAGGCTCGCACTCACAAAGCGGTTTGGAATAGATACCACCATGCCCACTTTCGCTTCAGCGGCGATTTGGCCGTCATCCAATGCACGTAATGCATCTTCCCACTCACCGCGCACACTGTCATCAGACTCCAAACGATCATTCAACTCTTGAAAATCATCAAGTTTGGTCATCATGTCATCTGCATCATGTGCGCTGACATTAATGCTTGGTAGCAACATACCAAAATCATCATTACTTTTATAATTTGTTGCCATCGCTGGGTTGTAAAACGCTGCAGTTAAATAACTGGCAGACGCAACACCCGTACCACCCATAGCTCCGCCACGCGCATCCATACCTGTGTAAGCTGCAGACGAAAAAGATACCAACGGCAAAGCTGCCGCAACCATTAATGAGATACCACTACGATTAATATTCATAATCCCTATTTAATTATCATTATTCATTGAAAGCACAAATGCGCGGGGATTATATCGGTCAATATGACGTAAATATATGTCTATCAATATGCTAGCGTGGAAGCATTAATTTACACTGAATGCAATCGTGTTCTTAATTTCTCCTTTTAGACTAAAATCCAACTGAATAATTACGCTCACAAATCATCACAAACGACACAAGCGCGCATAAAAAAGCAAATTATCCGATTTAGTATTCCATCCAGACGTAATTATCTGTAATATTCATCTAACTATTTACGATATATCAGTGAATGGTTATGCGTTAAGTTGATTAGATAAATTTTCCAACCAACAATAAATTCGGATGTTGTATGCAAGAACAGACAATCAATCTAAAGAACCCCACCACAGCCAACTGGCTGATGTTCCTGATCCCCTCTCTACTAGGGGTTTTCTTGTTTATGGCCCCAATCAATTACCAAGACAGCATCACCATCCCTATCGCTGTGCTGGCTAAGTCGGTGCAAGCCCTGTTTGAAGGTATGCTAACAACCTTAGTGACGGTATCGATCTCAGCAACGGCTATCGCTACCATCGCGACCAAAGCATTTAAACCACGCGCTATTTTAGAAAACAGTTTTTTAAGTGGTTTATTGAATCCTTCATTCGCGTGGTTTGTGGTGCAGCAGCTTGGCGCTATTTTTGTATTAATGACTTACTTTGAAGTTGGCCCTGCCATGATTTATGACGGCGCAACAGGTGGGTTAGTTTTACACGATCTACTACCTGTACTGTTCTCAGTCTTTATCTTTGCAGGCTTACTCTTACCTTTACTGCTTAATTTTGGCCTACTGGAATTCTTCGGTGCTTTATTCGCGAAAGTAATGCGCCCTATCTTTGGTCTACCTGGCCGCTCTGCAGTTAACTGTATTGCATCATGGCTTGGCGATGGCAGTGTTGGCGTACTGATGACCAGCAAGCAATACGAAGATAAAATTTACACCGAGCGTGAAGCCGCCGTTATCGGAACCACCTTCACCGCTGTCTCTATTACCTTCAGCTTGGTTGTGATTGCCCAAGTCAACCTTGAGCACCTGTTTGCCCCGTTCTACCTCACTGTATGTTTAGCCGGTTTTGCCGCCGCTGTTATCGTGCCGCGTTTACCGCCCCTTTCATGGAAAAGAAACCAATACATTGATGGTTCTACCGATCTTATCGACCATGAAGCTATTCCAGCAGGTAGCACAGCGATCCGTTTTGGTTTAGAGCAAGGCCTACGAAAAGCCAGCCAAGTGACTAGCCTACGTAAAGTAGTGATTGATGGCCTGAAAAATGCCATGGACATGGTCTTTGGTGTGCTGCCTGTGGTGATGGCGATTGGTACGGTTGCCCTGGTGATTGCAGAAAACACCCCAATCTTTAACTACCTAGGTATGCCATTTATTCCGCTACTGGAGCTGCTACATATTCCAGAAGCCGCTGCGGCATCGAAAACCATTGTTGTCGGTTTTGCTGATATGTTCCTGCCTTCTATCTTGGCAGCCAGCATTGAGAGCGACTTAACCCGTTTTGTGATTGCGGCGATGTCGGTTACTCAGCTGATCTACATGTCTGAAATTGGCGCCCTGCTGATTGGCAGTAAGATCCCCGTTAAAGCATGGGAGCTGTTTGTTATCTTCATTCTACGTACGCTGGTGACGCTACCAGTAATCGCATTGATGGCACACATGATTTTCTAGTTACGAGTTTCACATCAGCACCGAACAAAAAAGCCAGCATTGATGCTGGTTTTTTTCTTTTCAGTCAATGATTTTAAACATCAATTAATCAAAGCTACTGTTTTAATTCTCTTTTTCCAACCAAGCCGTCAAAGTGACGTAATTTATTGCTAGCATGATCACGTTATAAAATACGTGATCTTGTTTCCATTAAATGTTCCTAATATATATGCTGTTGATATGATTGCCAATTAATCGATATCAAATATAAATAGATAAAAATTAAGCATTTATTAAAGGAACCAAAATGCATTTCAAATATACGGCAGTTGCAGCATCTCTCACTTTAGCTCTTAGCCTGACAGGTTGTGGCAGCGACAGCGACAATAGCACCACGACAGGCAATACTATTAAAGTGATTGATGGTTACCTGTCACAGGCAGAAGTTTGTATCGATCAGAATAAAAACAGTGTGTGTGATGCAGGAGAGTTACTACCAACACTAACCAATGCTAAAGGTGAAATCACGATCCCTTCAGATAAAGTCGGTTATCCAATTATTGCTCGCGCTGTTGCAGGTAAAACAAGCGATAGCGATAAACTCGGTACACTTGGCAGCAGCTATGAATTAATTGCTGCGGCAGGATCAACCGTCGTCACTCCTTTTACCACCCTTGCCGTCGTTCAAGAAAAAACGCTGGATCAAGTCGCCAACGAACTTAACCTACCAGCTGACGTAATAAGTGGTGACTACGTTGCAATGAAGGCAAACGACGATAAAGCCAAAGCTGCGCACCTACTAGCGCGTAGTGTGACGACTGAGCTAGCGCCTAGCGTTAAAGACAATCAGGCCGCTGAGCTCACAGCCACCACAGAAAAGATTCAAAAAGAAATTGATGCGCAAGTTAATGCTGGCGCAGACCTTGATAACATCACAGTTGAAATTGATGATTCAGGCAATGCATCTTCAGTGGCAATTATTCAATCGTTAGATACTTATTTGAAAGACGGTGACAGCCAATTCATCAGTATGAATCAGTTTTACGCACAGGATGAGGGTATTTTCAAAGTATCAGTGTCGGGTGAAGGCGAACTGACAGTCACTAGCAAAAAAGAAGGAACGAAAACGATCGGCTATAGCACTGACGGCAATACCCTAGTTGTAACCGATGGTGCTAACTCCGAGCGCGACACCTTCACCTATATTGCCGAGAATATCTCTCTGGCCATAACCGAAGATTCCGATCTCATTCTATGGACCAAAGGTGATTTTCAACAATCACAGCCGCTAGCAACAAGCTACTTTGAAGGTAAAACCTGGTACTACCTAAGCGATGATGCCCCATCAAACAGCAAAGATGCCCAGCCTATGGTAGCGAAGATGGTCTTTGGTAAAGATAAGGTGACAATCACAGAACCTTACGCAGACAAACAGCAAGAAGCAATGGAACTGCCTTGGAAAATGGATGGCGACAAGCTCTTCATTGACTTCCCTGACGGTGATTCTGACTTCAGTGTTACTCTGTATCTAGAAGACAAAAACATGATGGCAGTTTACAACTATTCTGAGACCCGCATGGGTGTATATGACCTCTTCATTAAGCATGAAGACATGGCTAAAAACCTCTACAACGAATGGAAAAAATAGAGCGCCATTTATAGTGTATTAATATTGGATCCCTATTTGTTATTAACATTTAGGGGCCTTTTTTCTTTGTTCAATCACGCAAGAACCAACATCCCTTTCGGCATAAATTTTCACTTTCACAAATAAGTAAAAGAAAAAACCTCTATCCTTTCAGGGCATTAATCTTATTAACAAGACTCATTACAGTGGCTTTTTTCGAATAAAACCTTAGTGAGTTCACGAATTTCACTTTGAGATCTTGCTCCCAGTTTCATCCTTATTGTATATGCACGCGTTATATAAATAACAACAACAATAACTACAAGTTACATATCGTTTAACTATGCATTTAATAAGGATTAAACATGCAATTTAAATACTCTGCGTTAGCAGCGTCATTGGCGGCGGCACTGACTCTTTCTGGCTGTGGCGGCGGTGATAGCGACTCAGGATCTAACCCTGGTGGCAACACTGGTAAGCCACCAATCACAGGCCCTGTTGTTGGCGGTGTTGTCATTACAACGATTGATGGTTATTTGAAAAATGCACTTGTTTGTTCTGATAAAAATGCCAACGGTCGCTGTGATGCCGATGAAGTTATTACCGATATTAATAACAAGTTGGTACTGACCAATGAAAAAGGTCAGCTTGATATTGAAGTTGAGAAAAGTGTCGAAGAAGCCATCAAAAAGGCCCCAATCGTCGTTAAGGTATTAGAACCATTTAAAGACTACAGCGCTGACGGCTTTGCCATTGAACCTGGTATTTACACGGTCGATATGGATCAGCCATATCAGGCCATGGGCAAAAACGTTGAATTCCGTGCTCCAGCGGGCAGTGCAATTGCGACCCCTCTAACAGACTTGATTGTCGCTGAAATGGAAAGTGGCTCAGATCAAGCCACAGCGGAAGCCAATGTGCAGGCAATGCTTAGCGACCTAAAAGGTGAAGATACAGGCCTAGAGATCGACTTGTATGCTGACTACATCAACACCAAAGAAGATACAGCCGCATCTGACGCAGAGAAACAACTAGCAACCAAACTGCACAAAACAGCTCAGATCCTGACAGAAACTCAGCATCAAGCCGATGACAGTATTGACCTTGATGAAGTAGCAGAACAAGTTGTTACTGAAGCGGTTACAGCGGTAAATGATGCGACGACAGACGAGCTGAACGACCCTGACTTCAAACCAGTTGTTCCTGTTGTAGAAGAGAATGGTGAAATCAAACCTAAGCCAGTAATCATTAACTATCAAGCAAGTGTTAATGAGGATATCTACAACAATCTAAACAATGAGCTGGATAGCTTCTACATCGAGGCAGGTCAAAATTTCGAACACACAATGACAGCATCAGCATCAGGTTTGTTTGTCGATAAAGATCAAGCAACATCACCAGATGTCAGCCTATCTCAAAAGAGTATCGATGAGCTAAAAGCGAAAGGTATCCATGCCGAAGTAAGCGCACCAAACAACGTTATCCAAATCACCTCTTTGAATGGTGCACCAGCTGGCACCTATTACCTAGAGCTTGAAGCTACTGATCTAGATAAAGACGGTAACAAAGTCGGCACAGTGACAACTCTGCTCAAGTTTGAAATTCACACTTTCAATACTGTACCTGTTGTAAATGATAAGCGCCTAGCCGCACTGCAGAGTGAATTCACTCAGCTTGCACTGCAAGAAGGTCAGAATGTTGGCTATATTGTCTTAGATATCAGCAATATCTTCAGCGATGAAGATGGTGATGCACTTACCTATGCATTTAGCGATAACGTGACAGGGCTGAAATATGCTGTTCTGAACACAAACGTCACCATTACAGGTACACCACTGGTTTCAGGTAATGTCGACATCACAATCAGTGCAACAGATGATGATAAAAATCAGGCTAAAGCAACAATTAAGCTGTCAATTGCCGAGAAACCTGTAACCAACAATCCTCTCAGCGATATCATTGTAGAGAAAAACCTATACCGCTTTAATGCCGAATGGACAACTCAAACCAATGTTGCTAAACCCGATTGCTGGGCTATCCGTTTAACCTCTGATAACAAAGTATCATTAGCTGAAGCAGTGAATGGGCAATGTCCTGCTGAAAATAGCTTCCAGAACAACCAAGGCACTTGGACGCTCGATGGTGAGAACATTGTTCTGGCTTTAGAAGGTGACAGTCCTGTTACCCTTAGCCTAAATAAAGATGTGTCTACCGATGCTGAAATGCCTCGTGTACACCTATCTACGACATCACCAAAAGCAACCATCGCTAAAACAGCAACAGGGACAACTCTAGCAAGTACGACTCAAAATGAGCCTGTAACTTTCTACATTGGCAAGCCAAGTGCTGACGCTTACTGGCAACAGCCTATGGCAGAAGTCATGGTTAATGGCGCATTAATCACTACGGATGCTGATAGTAAGAGTATTGTTGGTCAGAGCCATGAAAGTGATAACCTAGATGTCGACCTATTCATCGAAACCAGCTGTGAGAGCTTAGGTTTTGTCGCTGATGAAGGCTATGACCCTGACAACAACCCTAGCTACCGCTTTGGCCCTAATATGGCTTATGAGTTCCACTTGCTGAATGACAAGTTCACCAATGGCATATTTAGCCTCACCAACCAAACTCAAGGTAGCGTTGCCTTCGGTTCTGATAAAGGTGCGGCTTGTGGCATTGATTTTGATTACTCTGAAACAGACAACTTCACTCCAGGCGAGTCAATCGTTGTTCTGGCAGATCCAACAGGTAACACAGTGAGCGAAGAGTTCATCATCAATACCTTTGTTGACCGTAACAGCTCTATTGAACCGCTAGAATCTTTAATTATTGATGAGTCAGGGGTTTATTCGATAGAGATCAATGGAAATGGTGGTTCTGTCATTCGTATCTACCGTAAAGATGGCAAGATTCAAGAGCAAGAATGGATTTACACATTAGCCAATAATAGCTGGAGCAATGCTAAGCAAAGTGATTCTGTTTATACGGCTTATAGCGTAGGCGGAAAACAATTGCTTCAGGTGGCATCTAAATATCAAGGAGCTAAAGAGTCGTTCACACTGTGGCGTGATTCTGCTGATAAGATTAAAGGCGCGGATGCTGGTGTGAATGTAATTGAAGAGCTAGGGGAGGTTTTTGTCGCTCCAACATTCTTTTCATTAGAAGAGGCCCAAACTGCAGTTCAAGAAGCATTGGCTAGTGAAGTCCCATTTATTGGTACCCGCTGGACTGAGTATTACACCGAAGATAACGTCGATCATGAGAAGACTATGAGCTACACCATTGATGGTGGAACCTATGATGGTAAGCCTTTCATTTGGAGTGAATACCCTAATGATCTTCCATGCTTAGTCGAAGGTGATCATACTTGTACTATTGCGGAACTAAATAGTAAATATGATTTCTGTGATACCGAGATGCCAACGGACTGGAACAGTTGTCCAAGTGAGAAAAAATATCACGTTCAATGGCACTACGCTAAAAGCGATAATGTTTTACACCGAGAGAAAACGTCAGTTCAATCTGGGCATATGAGCAAAAGCTACATGGTACAAAACTAAATAATGCCTAATTAGGCTAAAACAACAAAGGCGACCGCATGGTCGCCTTTTTTCTATCTCAGTAACAATGAGTTACATATTCCACAGTACTTGCAGGCCAGTGCTAAAGCTCACAGTTGTTGCCTCTGGCAAGGTGGCCATCTGCTTACTGCCGTTATCATCATAGCGCCAGAAGTGTGGACCTTCTTCAAAGCGCTTCTCATAGCCCGCCATCACAAACCAACCTAGGTGTAGCCCTTTCATCAAGCGGTAGCTAATACCACCATCAATCGAAGTACGGAAACCAAAGTCATTAAAAGTCATACCATCAATCGCAGTATTGGTCGTTTGGCTCCACATAGGTACACCAGCCACCACACGGAAATAAGAGTGCCATGGGCTATCCGCATGCAACGAACCACTATCGTAAGCAACACCCGCATCTAAAAAGATATCGGTAGAACTTTCTTCCCACGTACCATAGTAAATGCTGTTCTCACTCTGGTTCTGATAGCGTTTATAGGTTTGGTAGGTCATCGATGGACCAGCCACGACACGCCACTGCGGAGTGACTTTATAGTGGATAAGTACATTGGTAGAGGCTTTGATATATTCAAACTTATTACGCTGATAAATCCCTTGGCTATTTGACCACTCTTCATCAACACTACCCGGCGAAAATGTTGCCAAAGCATCGATTGAGAAATCAAACATGTCGTTGACGCGCGTTAAGCTGCCCGTATTAATGACAGGGCTAAGTGCAGTGGCATCTGATTGGAAGGTCTCACCTTGGTCACTAAATTTTTCTTGGTAGGTGACTGATTCTAAACCAAGGGTGAAGTATGAATACCCCTCCTTAGGTTTAGCTGCTGTTACGGGCTCGGCAGCCCACGCGGCTGTCGTTGAAAGACACAAAACTGCTGCTAATGACTTTTTCACTGTGTTTTCTCTGTTATCACCATACAAGGAACTACGCACATATATGCAATCCTTTATGGATTATTGTTATTAAAATCAAAACCCAGCATTATAATTAACAAGCAATTGATAATCAGCATAGTTAACTGATAACAAAGAAAAAAGGCGACCATCTTGGTCGCCGTTTTTATACATTGAGAACTGAAGCTCACACCTAGCCGCCACAGCTAAGCTTAGAACCTCGATATCTAGCCTTTATAAATCTTCGGATTGAACACATCACGTAGCCAATCACCCAGCAGGTTAATCACCAGTACCAAAGTAACCAGCACTAAACCTGGGAAGGCAGTGATCCACCAAGAACCCGAGAAGATATAGTTAAACCCGATGCTGATCAGTGAACCAAGCGATGGCTGATCAACCGGTAGACCAAGCCCCAGGAACGACAGCGCCGCTTCCGACATAATAGCATTAGCCACCTGTACCGTTGATATCACTAAGATCGGTGACAAACAGTTCGGTAGAATATGACGGAACATGATGCGTGGCGAACGGAAACCCATTACGCGTGCGGCTTCAACATATTCTTTCTTCTTCTCTGCTAATACCGAGGCACGCACCGTTCGTGCATACTGCGGCCATTCAGCAATACCGATGATCACCACCAGCATCACCACCGCATATTGGCTAAACAGTTCAGAGCCTAATACGGTTCGGAAAATCGCAGAAACAATGATCGCGACCATCATGGTCGAGAACGACAGTTGGACATCGGCAAAGCGCATCAAGAAGCTATCAATGCGGCCACCAAAGTAGCCCGCACTCAAACCAATCGTCACCCCAAGAATCAGTTGCAAACCGACCGCAAGCAAGCCAATAGTCAGAGATAAACGCGAACCATAAAGAATCGTCGAAAAGATATCACGGCCCTGATCATCCGTTCCCAATAAGAAACGGCTATCACCGTCTTCCATCCACGATGGCGGCAATTCTGAATCCATGATATCGATAGTCGAGAGATCATAAGGGTCAGTTGGTGAAATCCACGGAGCCAGAATGGCAGCACTCGCGAAAGTTAAAAATAATGCAAAGCTAAACATCGCGACTTTGTCTTTTAAGAAGTAGTACACGATATCGGAGTTTTTAAATCGCTCCCAACGGCTAGGAGCGGCAACAGTTGTCGTATTCATGATTTACTCTCCCTTGCCTGTCAGGTTCACAGTTGGATTCACCAAGCCATATAGCAGATCGACTATGGTATTGGTGACCACAAAAATCAGGCCCACAAAGATGACATAGGCAGTGATCAACGGGGTATCAACACGGTTAATCGCATCAAGGAAGAGTAGCCCTGTCCCCGGCCACTGGAACACGGTTTCTGTCAAAATGGTATACGCAACCATGGTACCAATTTGCACCCCACCGACAGTTAATACTGGCAGCATGGTGTTTTTTAAGGCGTGCTGGTAATAGATTTTATTGCTTGATAGCCCTTTGGCTTTGGCAAATTTAATGTATTCAGAGCTCAATGCTTCCAACATTTCAGAACGCACTAAGCGAATGAAAAGCGGTAACATGATCGAGGCAAGTGCCACACACGGTAAGACTAAGTGCTTGAGGCCATCGAGAGTGAAATAGCCAGACTCCCAACCTAATAAGTTATAGGTTTCGCCTCGCCCGTAGGAGGGGAGCCAACCTAACTCTATCGAGAACACATACATCAGCATGATAGCGGTAAGGAAAACGGGAATAGAGATACCGACGCTACTGAGTGCCATAACGGTTTTAGTAAATACACTATTGGGATGAATCGCGGAATACACCCCGAGCGGTATCGACACCACGATAATGATCATGGCAGCACCAAACACCAGCTCTAACGTTGCGACCAGCTTATCGAGGATCACCTCAGCCGCTGGGCGTTTAAAAAAGTATGACGTACCTAAATCGCCTTGAACGGCATTCGCCAAAAATCGACTGTATTTAGTTACAAATGGGTCGTTAAGACCTAGATCGTCGCGTAATTGTTGACGTTCAGCTTCTGATACAGACTGCCCCACCAGCTCGCGCAATGGGTCGCCAAGGTTATCCTGAATGGCAAATGCCACCAGACTGATCACAAACATCACTATCAGTGCCTGAAACAGGCGCTTGACCAGAAACGTAAACATTCCCTGCCCCTTCTCTCATCCTTGAAAAAGTGCCGAAGCAAGTAGCTCCGGCACTGGTACTACACTTTGTTACTCATGCCTTAAACGCACGCGCTAAAGCATTATTTTTCATCAACCACTAGGTCACCGAAGTAAGGGAAGTTCATGGCATTCACGATCGGTTTGATGTGAACGTTAGCACTTGCGCCCCATGCTAGGTTTTGCCAGTGCAATGGCACGAACGCAGCATCTTCATACAAGGTCGCTTCTACTTTTTGCAGAATCGCATCACGTTTCGCAGGATCCGTTTCAACGTTTGATTCATTCACCAACTTATCAACTTCTGCATTTGAATAGTGGCCACAGTTGTACTGCCCTTTACCCGTTTTCTCATCACGCGTCATGGTGAGGAATTCAGAGAAGTTCGCTGAATCTTCAGTATCTGAGTGCCAGCCGATCATCATCATGTCTGCTGCACACACATCAAATTCAGGCCAGTATTGCGCTTTTGGCAAGGTTTTTAGATCTACCTTAATACCAATCTTCGATAGCATTGCGGCAGCCGCTTGTGCCACCTTGGCATCGTTCACATAACGGTTATTCGGCGCCATCATGGTTAGCTTAAAGCCTTTTTCATAGCCCGCTTCTTTCATCAGCGCTTTAGCTTTTTTCAGATCGTAGCGAGGCACAAGATCAGCGTCATAGCCTGAGTAGCCTGACGGCCCTTGCTGACCTGCCGCTGTCGCAAAGCCTTTCATGATTTTCTTCACGATGCCTTCGTTATTGATTGCATGCACAATCGCTTGGCGCACACGCACGTCTTTTAGGGCTTCGTTACTATTTTGGTTCATTTGGAACGTGATGATACGGGTACCCGGTAGCGTCACCAGATCGATACCTTTGGCATTTTTCACACGTTGGTGATCGTTCGGTGCAACAGGAGCAATCATGTCTACACCGCCAGACAGTAGCGCTGCCACACGGGTCGCATCTTCTTTGATTGGCACCAAGGTGAGCTTATCAACGTTACCTTTTGATTCGGTATCCCAGTAGCCATCAAAGCGTTCGAAGTCCACTTTCACGCCTTGCTCACGTGCTGTAACGATGAAAGGCCCCGTGCCCGAAACATGTGTCGAGGCAAACGAGTTACCGTGCTTCACTAACTCAGCTTTATCTTTACCGTCATCGGTTTTACCCGAATAGAACTTGCTGTCCATTGGGAAAATGTAGGTCGCGGTTTGTAGCACTAGCGGGTAAGAGCCTTTCGAGACTAACTCAACCGTATAGTCGTCCACTTTTTTCAATTCAGTGTATGGTTCGAAAATCGCTTTAAAGTCAGGGGAGTCTTTCAGACGGTTGAATGTCCATACCACGTCATCTGCCGTTAGCGTATTACCAGAATGGAATTTCACCCCTTTACGTAGGGTGAAACGGAACGTGTTGTCATCAACACGCTCCCAACTTTCAGCCAAACGCGGCTCAAAATCGAAATCTTGGGTATAACGAACCAGAGGATCAAACACCATGTGGGACAATTGCAGCGTACCACCGGAAAGCTGCTCATGCGGATCAAGCGACACAGGATCGGCGTCATAAGCGACTTTGATATCAGCTGCTGCTGCACTAAAACTTAGGCCTGCGGCCATTAAAGCGACTGCCAGCTTGCTCTTAATGGTTTTCATTGCATACTCCTTTATGCAGGGAGCGCACTCCCTTCTACTGTTGTGTTTGCTTGTTGTTATTACTGTTATCGCGCTTCTTTTTTGCAACCCTCGCAGCCAAGCAGCGCTCGTTATTATGCGAGTTTCAGCCCTTCTTGGCTCATCCCTTTAAATTCAGGCATCAGCGAAATCAAGTGCTGACTGTATTCATGTTGTGGATTGGTAAACAGCTGCTCGGTCGGTGAGACTTCCAACAGGGTCCCTTTTTGCATCACCCCTATACGATCACACATCTGACGAATCACAGGCAAATCATGGCTGATAAACAGCATGGTAAGGTTAAGTTCGTCTTGCAGATCTTTAAGTAAGTTAAGGATCTGCGCTTGTACTGACACATCTAAGGCTGAAGTGGGCTCATCACAAATCAACAAACGCGGACGGGTTGCTAACGCACGCGCAATCGAAATTCGTTGGCGCTGACCACCAGAGAATTCATGTGGGTATTTCACACTGGCGGCACGACCAAGACCAACATGATCCAGCAAGTCATGGACGATTTGGCGGGTCTGCGCTTCGTTTTCCGTTAAGCGATGAAAACGAATAGGTTCGGCAATGATGTCGAAAATCTTCATCCGCGGATTCATGGATGAATACGGGTTCTGGAATACCATCTGCATCTGGCGACGCAACGGGCGACGCTCTTTTTCGCTCTTCAGGGCCGTCAGATCAATCCCTTCAAACACCACCTTACCTGAGTTTGGCGGGTATAGACCGGCGATAACGCGAGCAATGGTCGATTTACCAGAGCCTGATTCGCCCACCAACCCAAAGGTTTCCCCTTCAGTGATCTCAAAGCTGACATTATTGGAGGCTTGGACATACTCACGGCGGCTTTCAAAAAACGAATCTTTGGTCGTAAAACGCAGATTAACGTTTTCAACTTGCAGTAACGCGCCAGTGTAACTGCGCTGATCTTCACTTTGTCCTAGCCAATGATTTTTGACATCCAATTGCGTCATTTCTTGCGCTTCTTCGATGTAATTCACCAGTGGGAAGCGATCGAGTTTGACATCGGAACGCGGTACCGCGGAAATCAAACTCTGCGTATAAGGATGGTTAGGGCGACCAAGGACTTGCTCTGTGGTACCGATTTCAACCAAATCACCGCGATACATTACCGCGACGCGATCCGTCACATTCGCAACGACACCCATATCGTGCGTTACCAACATACAACCGACGTTTTTCTTAATGCATAAGTCACGGATCAGGGTAAGAATTTGGTCTTGGATTGAAACATCCAATGCCGTGGTAGGTTCATCAGCAATGATTAAATCAGGCTCGCCTGATAAGGCGATCGCAATAACAACACGTTGACGCATACCGCCTGAAAACTGGTGTGGATATTGTTTAATACGCAATTCTGGCTCAGGGATCCCCACTTGTTCCATCAAGTTAATGGCACGCGTGTAAGCCTCTTTTGCACTGACATCTAAATTCGTCAGAATTGTTTCGGTAAGCTGCTGCTCAACGGTAAACAGTGGATTAAGCGATGTCATCGGGTCTTGGAAAATAAATCCAATTTTCGAGCCACGGACTTTTCGCATAGCCTCTGAGCTCAGCCCCGAGATTTGCTCCCCATCAAGAAAGACATCACCACTGGCAATTTGCCCTGGCGGGCTTAGCAAATCAATCACAGCATTCCCTACTGTAGATTTACCTGCACCTGACTCCCCCACCACGCCCACAATTTCACCGCGGTCTATCGAAAATGACAGTGATTTTACTGCCGCATGTATACCGTGACGAGATGGATATTCGATACGGAGATTTTTTACTTCTAATAACGCCATTACCAGACCTCAACTGCTCGGCAGCTTTCTGCCCTGTCTGAAAAACTGAATCCATTCATTTTCAGTACAAATGGCTGGACATTTGTACGCCCATCAATCTGTCAAAGATTTCACAGAAAATCAACAAAACAAGCTAAAAAACTGATCGATAGTCATAATATCGAATAAAAAATCACATCAACAAGAAAAGCAAGGACAGTAAAACATACTTAGCCCCCTAACTCAGCGCCTTCAAATAAGCATTTAACAGTAGATATCACTCATAAAGGCATTTACCCCTATCAGACAAGCATGCATAAAACCCCATTTACACCAAAGATAAAATTAACAAACCCACAACAAGCCATCGTTTATCAATAATCTGGTATATTCATTTACTTCAAAGTAAGTAACCCCGATCAACATCTAGACTTATGGCTTTGCGCTAGTGAAATTCACTTACCATTTTTGTGGCTTTTCACGCCGGAGTTTAAAGAGACTAAAAACACAGACCTTCAATAAAGAAGAGTTAAAAGAGAGAAAAATAAGAAAACAAAGCAAGAGCTGAAGTGATAGAAAGTCGATTTTGAGTATCAGGTTTCACCTGCTTGGGTTTATTACAATTACCCCCAGCTCGACTAACAACTTTTTATTCAGCACATACGAAAAAAGCCTCGTCTTTCGACGAGGCTTTCAAATGATGGTCGGTGAAGAGCTGAGTTTGAACATCAGGGAACCCCCGACCCATGCTTTGGCTATTACACATAGATCAGTAACCCAATTTTCTTTCGCACATACGAAAAAAGCCTCGTCTTTCGACGAAGCTTTCAAATGATGATTGGTGAAGAGCTGAGTTTGAACATCAGGGAACCCCCGACCCATGCTTTGGCTATTACACATAGATCGGTAACCCAATTTTCTTTCGCACATACGAAAAAAGCCTCGTCTTTCGACGAGACTTTCAAATGATGATTGGTGAAGAGCTGAGTTTGAACATCAGAGAACCCCCGACCCATGCTTTGGCTATTACACATAGATCGGTAACCCAATTTTCTTTCACACATACGAAAAAAGCCTCGTCTTTCGACGAGGCTTTTAAATGATGATTGGTGAAGAGCTGAGTTTGAACATCAGAGAACCCCCAACCCACGCTTTGCTCTCTTCATTAGTAATGTGTTTGCTCTACTAACAAATTTTATTCTGCACATACGAAAAAAGCCTCGTCTTTCGACGAGGCTTTTAAATGATGGTCGGTGAAGAGGGATTCGAACCCCCGACCCTCTGGTCCCAAACCAGATGCGCTACCAAGCTGCGCTATTCACCGAGCATGTTTTAGGCTCTTACAGTGCCAAGGGAATGTAAAACATTACCTGAATATGGGGTGGCTAACGAGGCTTGAACTCGCGACAACCGGAATCACAATCCGGGACTCTACCAACTGAGCTATAGCCACCAATGTAAGTGGTCGGTGAAGAGGGATTCGAACCCCCGACCCTCTGGTCCCAAACCAGATGCGCTACCAAGCTGCGCTATTCACCGACGAAATCTGTTTTAAGTCTTAAAGACTGTGAACACTGATGATAACATCAATCTTCTAAAATATGGGGTGGCTAACGAGGCTTGAACTCGCGACAACCGGAATCACAATCCGGGACTCTACCAACTGAGCTATAGCCACCAATGTTTGTTACTGTGTATCTTTGCCAAATTTTTACCGGATGGTGCGCCCGAAAGGATTCGAACCTTCGACCTTTGGCTCCGGAGGCCAACGCTCTATCCAGCTGAGCTACGGGCGCCTTGCCCTATCGGCGGAGTCGAATATTACGGATATGGCTCCTCCTCGTCTAGTCTTTTTTTAAAGTTTTTTTCCGTTTGCTCTAAATATAGCCAAAGTGAGGTTGATTCGTATCATACAAACGCGGCTTGCTAGTTTCCCACAACAAATTTAGGCGATATAATCACTTGAGTGTTACATTTTAAACATTCTGTACATAATCATCGCCTTGTCTCAACAGACGATTATAAAAATTTACGACAAGACGGCTGTGACAATCACAAATAAACTGGAAGTGTAAGGTGAGCTCAATGGAATTATCTCTACGACAACTATTGGTTGCAGCCGTTGCTGCAGTTAGCGTTGCCGGTTCAGCAATGGCAGCTGATATGTCGGACGAGGCTATCGCAGAACGTATCAAACCCGTTGGGTCTGTGTATTTAGAAGGCGACGCTCCCGTGGTCGCTGTCGCTACTGGCCCACGAGATGGCAATACCGTCTATGGCACTTTCTGTATTGCTTGCCATGGCACAGGCGTAATGAGCGCGCCTAAGCTGGGTGATGCGGGCGACTGGAGCCCTCGACTTGCGAAAGGTATGGATGTATTAACCGATCACGCCGTGAATGGCTTTAATGCGATGCCAGCAAAAGGCTCGTGTATGGATTGTAGCGATGAGGAAATCGTTGCTGCTATCAATCACATGATAGAAGGGCTATAACGGGCTTATCCACCCGCTATAAGCACTACAGCGAAAAAAAGGGTTGATACTGTATATCAACCCTTTTCTTTACACCTTGCACAAGCTGCTTACTACTTTTTGAACATGGCACGAATGTTCGCAATATGGGCTTGGCCTTTTTGCATCCGTTCTTGCTGTGTCACTGGCGGCTTATCACTCTCCCACTGCAAATCATCGTGTGGCAACTCGTACAAGAAACGGCTTGGTTCTGGCTTAATCAGCTCACCATACTGACGGCGCTCTTTACACAAAGTAAACGTGAGCTCTTTCTGCGCACGCGTAATGCCCACATAGGCTAAGCGGCGTTCTTCTTCAACATTGTCTTCATCCACACTGGTTTGGTGCGGCAAAATGCCTTCTTCCGCTCCCACAAGGTACACATACGGGAACTCCAACCCTTTTGATGCATGCAATGTCATCAACTGCACTTGGTCGGCATCGTCATCGTCTTCCCCTCGTTCCATCATGTCACGCAGGGTTAAGCGCTGTACCACTTCTTTCAGGGTTTTGACCTCTTGGTCATAGTTATCACCTTCCAAATCAGCGGTGATCCAACTGTACAAATCAGAGACGTTCTTCATGCGCATCTCAGCCGCTTTCGGGCTTGGCGAGGTTTCGTATAGCCAATCTTCATAATGAATATCACGCACTAACTGGCGCACCGCCGCCACGGTATCGCCTCGCTCTGCGTTATCAGCCAATTCCACCACCCATCGAGTAAAACGTTGTAATGACTCTAAGCCCCGCCCCGTAAGGTGTTGCTCCAGTCCCATTTCAAAACTGGCCGCAAATAAGCTTTTTCCACGCATATTGGCGTAGGTTCCCAGCTTTTCGAGTGTCACAGGACCAATTTCACGACGTGGTGTATTCACCACACGCAAGAAAGCATTATCGTCATCTTGGTTAGTCAATAGACGCAAATAGGCCATGATGTCTTTGATTTCAGCCCGAGAGAAAAACGAAGTCCCGCCCGAAATTTTGTATGGAATCCGGTTTTGCATCAGGGCTTTTTCAAACAAGCGTGACTGATGATTACCGCGATACAAAATCGAATAATCTTTGTATTGGGTATTATTTAAGAAACGATGAGCAATCAATTCACCCACCACTTTCTCGGCTTCATGCTCTTCGTTTTTCGCCGTGATCACTTTCAATAGCTCACCGTCAGGGATCTCAGAAAACAGGGCTTTCTCAAAGATGTGAGGGTTATTGGCAATCAATATATTCGCGGTCCGCAAAATACGGCTGGTCGAACGGTAATTTTGTTCTAGCTTGATCACGCGTAGGCTTGGGAAGTCTTTATTGAGCAATACCAGGTTCTCTGGCTGGGCACCACGCCATGAGTAGATCGATTGGTCATCATCTCCAACCACGGTAAAACGCGAACGCTCACCCACCAGCAATTTTACGAAAATATATTGGCTGGTGTTGGTATCTTGGTATTCATCCACCAGCAAGTAGCGGATCTTGTTCTGCCAGCGCGCGCGGACTTCTTGATTATCACGTAGCAGTAGCACTGGCATTAGAATCAAGTCATCAAAATCGAGCGCGTTGTACGCCTTCATCTGGCGCTGATACATGTCGTAACAATGGGCAAACAGCTGATCACGTTCTGATTGGGCGTGCGCTTGCGCTTCTGCTGGCGACAGCATGTCATTTTTCCAATTAGAAATGGTCGACTGCAGCTGCTTAAGTAAGTCTTTATCGCCATCAAGCTCTTCGTCGGTCAGCTCTTTCAATAACGCCATCTGATCTTGGTCATCGAATAAAGAGAAGCTGGCTTTGATCCCCAACGCTTTATGCTCACGGCGAACAATGTCTAACCCCAAACGGTGGAAAGTCGACACCATTAGGCCTTTGGCTTCTTTCTTACCTAAGGTTTGACCAACACGCTCTTTCATTTCGCGCGCAGCTTTGTTGGTAAATGTCAGCGCCGCAATATTACGAGCCTTATAATCACAGTGTTGAACCAAGTAGGCGATCTTATTGGTAATTACTCGAGTTTTACCTGAGCCTGCGCCAGCAAGAACCAAACAAGGCCCTGCTATGTACTTAACTGCTTCTGTTTGCCGTGGGTTCAGTTTCATGAGCCTATCCTAAATGGTCCTAGTGTGATCAAGTTCGCACCTGTTGCTGCATTTTAACGGTTGTAGTTTGACTCGCAAGTCAGCAATGCAATATGCAAAACACTGCTTCTTCACGAATTAAAATGCTTGCACTCCATTGTGCCTAATCTACAATATCGGAATGAACATTCATTCATTACCTTTATTTACATTTTTTAAGAACCCAATCTGCCAATGAGTGATAAAAAAGAACGTATCCTGCAAGCAACCGAAAAACTGCTCGCCGAGTATGGTTTCCATGGCTTGTCGATGCAAATGGTTGCCAAAGAAGCAAAAGTAGCAGCAGGGACCATCTATCGCTACTTTGAAGATAAAGACGATTTACTGTATCAGCTCCATGACCATATTTTAGGTTATGTTGCAGAACGGTTAACTGCCAACGTATGTGATGACATGCCGCTCAAACAGCAGTTTCGCACCATGTGGCTCAATATTTGGGACATGGCCAGTCAAGGCGATGCCCCTTTAATCAATCGTGGACAATTTGAAAACCTACCGCGTCGCAATAGCCAAGAGCAGCGACAGTTAGAGAAACGAATGTTCGCGAAAGTAGACATCATGTTTGACCAAGGCAAAGCCAACGGACTGTTTAAAGATTTAGATAATGAAACTTTAAGCGTTCTGGGGCTTGAGCCAAGCGCCTGCCTAGCGCGTAAACATGTGAGAGGCGTTGTAACAGTCAGCGATGACGCTTTAGATGCGACCATCGAAGCCTGTTGGGACGCAATAACCAAGCACAATTAAATGAGACTCCGGAGCACACCATAAAATGAAAAAATGGATAGTGATGCTATTAATCGCAGTACTGCTGTTCGGTACTGTGATTGGCTTCAATCTGTTTAGACAACAGAAAATAGCAGAATACATGGCCAATATGCCTGAACCTGAATTCCCAGTCACAGTGGTGGATACAACCCCTGCACACTGGACACCAGCGATTGAAGCTATTGGTTTTATCGAGCCAAATCAAGGCGTGACTATTACATCGGAAGTGTCAGGTGTGATTCAAAGCATCGACTTTGACTCGGGTGTAGCAGTGAAAAAAGGACAACAACTTGTTGTGCTTGACTCAGACGTTGAAAAAGCCAACTTAAAGAGTAAAGAAGCGCGTCTACCAGCAGCAAAAGCTAAGTACATTCGCTACCAAGGCCTATACAAAAAAGGGTCTATCTCTAAAGAAGCTTACGATGACGCTGAAGCGGCTTACTTCTCATTAGGGGCGGATATCGAAAGCCAAAAAGCCACCATCGACCGTCGCCATATCAAAGCCCCTTTCGATGGTGTTGTGGGTCTACGTAACGTCTTCCTTGGTCAATACATTCAGCCAAGCAACGACATCGTTCGCCTAGAAGATACCACCCTGATGAAGCTTCGCTTTACTGTGCCACAAACGGATATCTCTGATATTCACCTGGGCCAGAAAATTAAAATCTTTGTCGACTCTTACCCTGAAACATCATTTGACGGTCAAATCAGTGCAATCGAGCCTGCCGTAAACTACCAAAGTGGTTTAATCCAAGTTCAAGCTGATATTCCTAACAATGGTGGTCGTCTACGTAGCGGTATGTTTGCTCGTGCTCACATCATCCTACCAACACTTGAAAACCAAATGGTACTGCCACAAACAGCCATCACATATACCCTTTACGGTGACAATGTGTACTTGGTAAATAAAGACGACAAAGGTGCACTACGTGTTCGCCAATCAGTTGTTAAAGTGGGTGAACGTAAAGGCGAAGTTGTACATATCTTGGATGGTGTAAAAGCCGGCGACCAAGTTGTGACATCTGGTCAAGTACGTCTGAGTAATGACGCAAAAGTACGCATCGTAGAAAGTGATGTACTCAAAGCGCCAGCAGAAACACCGATGCTGTAATCCGGAGGATTAATGCGTTTTACTGATGTTTTTATTAAGCGTCCTGTTCTAGCGGTATCAATCAGCTTTCTGATTGCCCTGCTCGGCCTGCAAGCTATCTTCAAGATGCAGGTTCGTGAATACCCGAACATGACCAATACTGTGGTAACGGTTTCGACCAGTTACTACGGTGCAAGTGCCGATCTTATCCAAGGCTTCATCACGCAGCCTCTGGAACAAGCGGTCGCCCAAGCCGATAATATCGACTTTATGACTTCATCGTCCGTACTGGGTAAATCAACCATTACTGTCACCATGAAGCTAAACACCGATCCGAATGCAGCCTTGGCAGATATTCTGGCAAAAACTAACTCGGTACGTTCTCAGTTACCGAAAGAGTCTGAAGATCCAACCGTTACCATGTCGACTGGCTCGACAACCGCGGTAATGTACATTGGTTTCACCAGTGACGAGTTAGTATCAAGCCAGATCACCGATTACCTTGAGCGAGTTATCAACCCGCAGCTATTCACGGTTAACGGTGTGTCTAAAGTTGATTTGTACGGTGGTATGAAATACGCGCTACGCGTATGGCTAGATCCTGCAAAAATGGCGGCGTACAAGCTAACAGCAACTGATGTTATGCAAGTACTTAACGCTAACAACTACCAATCAGCAACGGGTCAAGCGACAGGTGAATTTGTTCTGTACAACGGTACAGCAGACACCCAAGTGAGCAACACCGATGAGCTAGAGAAGCTAGTCGTATCCACCAAGAAAGGTCAAGTGATCCGCCTAGGGGATATTGCGAAAGTTAGCCTAGAGAAGAGCCACGATGTTTACCGTGCCTCTGCCAATGGTGAAGAAGCCGTTGTTGCTGCGATTAACGCCGCCCCAAGTGCTAACCCAATTAACATCGCTGCTGATGTACTTGATTTGCTACCTCAGCTGGAGAAAAACCTGCCAGCTAACATCAAGATGAACATCATGTACGATTCTACGATTGCGATTAACGAGTCAATCAACGAGGTTATTAAAACCATCGCGGAAGCGGCCCTTATCGTACTTGTGGTTATCACCCTGTTCCTCGGTTCATTCCGTGCGGTTATCATTCCAATTGTTACTATTCCACTGTCTCTGATTGGTGTGGCGATGGTAATGCAAGCATTTGGTTTCTCTTGGAACCTGATGACACTGTTGGCAATGGTATTGGCTATCGGTCTCGTGGTCGATGATGCAATCGTGGTACTAGAAAACGTCGACCGCCATATCAAGCTCGGTGAATCACCATTTCGTGCGGCCATTATTGGTACGCGTGAAATCGCGGTACCTGTCATCGCAATGACCCTCACGCTGGGTGCGGTATATGCGCCAATCGCGATGATGGGGGGTATTACGGGCTCGCTGTTTAAAGAGTTCGCATTAACCCTTGCAGGTGCGGTATTTGTATCAGGTGTAGTGGCACTAACATTGTCGCCGATGATGTGTTCAAAAATGCTGAAGGCCAACGAAAAGCCAAGCAAATTTGAAACGACAGTGCATAGCTTCCTTGATCGTATGACAGCACGCTACGAGAAAATGCTTGGCGGTATCATGAAGATGCGCCCAGTGGTACTTGTACTTGCTGCGATTGTTTTCACTGCGCTACCTCTGCTATTTAAGTTTATCCCAAGTGAACTTGCCCCAGCAGAAGATAAAGGTGTATTGATGATGATGGGGACAGCGCCGTCAACGGCCAACCTTGATTACGTCGAAAACACCATGAAAAAAGTAAACAGCATGCTAACCGAACAAGATGAGGTAGCATTTGCGCAGGTTTTCTCTGGTGTGCCGAACTCAAACCAAGCTTTTGGTATTGCGTCTATGGTGCCATGGAGCGAGCGTGATACAAGCCAAGCAGAGGTTGTTAAGCGTGTCACTGGTTTAGTGAAAGACATCCCTGAAATGGCGGTAACCGCCTTCCAGATGCCAGAACTACCTGGTGCTGGCTCAGGTCTTCCGATCCAGTTTGTTATCACAACGCCAAACCACTTCGAAAGCTTATTCCAAGTCGCGACCGATATTCTGGGTGATGTGAAAACAAACCCGCTGTTCGTGTACTCAGATCTTGATCTGAATTACGACTCAGCAACAATGAAGATCAACATCGATAAAGATAAAGCGGGTGCTTACGGTGTGACCATGCAAGACATTGGTATGACCCTAAGTACTATGATGGCTGATGGTTATGTTAACCGTATTGACTTGAACGGGCGCTCATACGAAGTGATCCCGCAAGTTGAACGCCGTTACCGTTTAAACCCTGAGTCAATCAAAGGTTACTACGTACGTGCCGCAGATGGTGAGGCTATCCCTCTGGGCAGTTTGATCACCATTGATGTTGTGGCTGAGCCTCGTTCGCTTCCACACTTCAACCAGCTGAACTCAGCAACCATAGGTGCGGTTCCTGCACCAGGTACAGCAATGGGTGATGCAATTTCATGGTTTGAATCTACCGCGGCACAAAAACTACCATCAGGCTACCAATATGATTTCATGGGGGCTTCTCGTCAGTTCGTAACCGAAGGTAATGCACTGTTCACCACTTTCTTACTGGCACTGGCTATCATCTTCTTGGTACTGGCGATTCAGTTTGAATCGGTACGAGATCCACTGGTTATCATGGTTTCTGTACCATTGGCAATTTGTGGTGCCTTGATTGCATTGGCATGGGGCGCAGCCTCAATGAACATCTACTCGCAAGTAGGCTTGATCACCCTTATCGGTTTGATCACCAAGCACGGTATCTTGATTTGTGAGGTAGCAAAAGAAGAACAGCTACATCACCAAAAAGACCGTATGGCAGCAGTAATGGAGGCGGCAAAAGTGCGTCTGCGTCCAATCCTGATGACCACAGCTGCGATGATTGCAGGCTTAATCCCACTGCTTTACGCAACAGGTGCTGGTGCAGCACAACGCTTCAGTATTGGTATTGTTATCGTATCTGGTCTTGCGATCGGTACTATCTTTACCCTGTTCGTACTGCCGGTGATCTACACCTACCTAGCAAGTATCCATAAGCCGCTACCAATTTTTGTCGAGGACAAAGATCTGGAAAAGCTTAAACGAGCTGATGAAGCGCGTAATGCACTGAAAGCTCGCGATTGCTAAATAACAATCCTGAAATTAAGAGGCCGCCCTGTGCGGCCTCTTTTATTTTCGCGATTCAACCACGACAATCACCTCGGCATTGCATAAAATGACCACAACTAAGATTAGTCGCCACGGAGCCCATGCTATGTTCGATCCAAAGAAACTAGAACAAGTCGCTAAACAGATTCATGAATCAATGCCGCAACCTGTAAAAGAATTAGGTAACGACGTTGAACAGAAAGTTCGTCAGGTTATTCAAGCGCAACTAGGCAAACTAGACGTTGTAAACCGCGAAGAATTCGACGTGCAAACTCAAGTCTTGCTACGTACTCGCCAGAAACTGGCAGAGATGGAGCAAAAGCTAGCAGATCTTGAAGCTAAGCTAACAGCAAAAGCAGAAGACAAAGACGCATAATTCTTGCTTTTTCTGCCCCAAAAACACAAAAGGCTTGGTCTCAGACCAAGCCTTTTTATTTATAGTCCCGTCCTGAACCTGAAAGCAGTTAGTACGAAACCAATGATTGGAAAGTGTAATTACGCCGGGATAACGCTTTAATTCAAGAAGAAGGCGCGCAGTTTACGAACGTAAATGAGCACCTTCGACGCAGAAGTAAAACGTTAGACCCAGTAATTTAGCCACCAACCGCGATACGCTTCATATCCGTCATATACCCACGTAGCTCTTGACCAATCCACTCAACTGGGTGAGTGCGCAGCGCTTCATTCACATCGATCAGAATTTGGTTATCAACGTAATTGCTTGTTTCGCCTAAGCCTTTACCGATCACATCGGTATCTACATTTGGCATAAACTTCTCGCGCAGTAGCGGTGTCGCTACGTTAGCAAACAAGTAGTTACCGTACTCAGCAGTATCAGAGATCACCACGTTCATCTCGTACAGGCGCTTACGTGCGATTGTATTGGCGATCAGTGGTAGCTCGTGCAGTGACTCGTAGTAGGCCGACTCTTCGATGATGCCAGATGCTGTCATGGCCTCAAACGCCAGCTCGACACCTGCGCGTACCATCGCCACCATCACGATGCCATTATCAAAGTATTCTTGCTCTGAAATTTCGATATCAGACTCAGGGTAGTTTTCAAACGCGGTTTCAGCCGTTTCACCACGCCAGCCTAGTAGTTCTGCATCATCATTGGCCCAGTCAGCCATCATGGTTGACGAGAAATGACCCGTGATAATGTCGTCCATGTGCTTGTTGTACAGTGGACGCATTAGCTCTTTCAGCTCTTCAGATAACTCAAAGGCTTTTACTTTCGCTGGATTTGATAGGCGATCCATCATGTGCGTGATGCCACCAAACTTCAGTGCTTCTGTGATGGTTTCCCAGCCATATTGCAGCAGCTTACCTGCGTATTCAGGTGCAATACCGTCAGCAATCATCTTCTCATAACACACGATAGAGCCAGCTTGTAGCATGCCACATAGAATCGTCTGCTCACCCATTAGGTCAGACTTCACTTCCGCCACAAACGATGATTCTAAGCAACCCGCACGGTGACCACCTGTTGCAGCAGCCCAGGCTTTCGCAATATCAAGGCCATCACCTTGTGGATCATTTTCTGGGTGAACAGCGATCAAGGTTGGAACACCAAAACCACGCTTATATTCTTCGCGAACTTCGGTACCAGGACACTTAGGCGCAACCATAACAACCGTCAAATCAGGACGAATCTGCATGCCTTCTTCAACGATATTAAAACCGTGAGAATAACCCAGTGCAGCACCTTCTTTCATTAGCGGCATCACCGTCTCAACAACATTGGTGTGTTGCTTATCTGGCGTTAGGTTTACCACTAAATCAGCCTGTGGGATCAAGGTTTCATAGCTACCGACTGTGAAACCATTCTCTTTGGCATTTTTGTATGACTGACGCTGCTCATCAATCGCCGCCTGACGCAGTGCGTATGACACATCCAACCCAGAATCACGCATGTTTAAACCTTGGTTTAAGCCCTGCGCACCACAACCGACAATCACCACTTTTTTACCTTTCAGGTAATCAGCTTCAGTTGCAAACTCAGCACGATCCATAAAGCGGCAGCGGCCTAGTTGGTCTAGCTGTTGGCGTAGATTTAAGGTGTTGAAATAATTAGCCATAACACAAACTCCGTGAGTACTTATCCTTGGGTCGACATCGTTGTCGAATACTTCGATAGTAGATCAGGTGTTTTGTTGCTTAAAGTGATATATTCACAACAACTTATTGCAAAAAATGCAACATGGATGATGAATATAAAAAATTTGCAGTTTTTTCTGCACCTGTGTGACTCAAAAAGTTTTAGTCAAACGGCACAAGCAATGCACATTAGTCCGTCAGCATTAAGCCGTATTATCCAGCGCTTAGAAGAAGACATAGGTCAACCGTTGTTCCTGAGGGATAACCGCAGCGTTGAGCTCACCTCAAGTGGCAAGAAGTTTGTCCCTGTTGCCGCAGGTATTGTCGGCAGCTGGCAAGAATTCAAACTGCAACTCACCCAAGATCATCAACTACTAGAAGGAAAACTAAAGTTATTTTGCTCAGTCACCGCCAGCTATAGCCATTTGCCTCAAATTTTGCATGACTTTCGCCAACAGCACCCTCAGGTTGAAATCCAGCTCACAACCGGTGATCCCGCCCAAGCGATAGAAAAGGTTATTGCTGGAGATGTTGATATCGCCATTGCCGCGCAGCCGCTCCAACTACCGAAAAAGCTCACCTTTATTGAATTAGACAAAGTGCCACTCTCGGTTATTTTACCGCTTATCCCGCCACCGACCTTACAAAAATCCCTTAGCAACAAGCCAGATTGGCAGTCACTTCCTTTTATTTTGCCTGAATCAGGCCCTGCACGAGAGCGTGCTGATAAGTGGCTAAAACAAAAGAAAATAAAACCAAACATATATGCACAAATTGCTGGGCACGAAGCAATAGTTAGCATGGTAGCATTAGGGTGCGGTATCGGGATTGCCCCCGATGTTGTTATCGACAATAGCCCTATGGGTGACAAGGTTCAGCGACGCCATAACGAAAACATAGAGCCACTGAACCTTGGGCTTTGCTGCAAGCAAAGTCGTCAGCAAGAACCCTTACTTCACGCTTTATTACAGTTGTTTTGAGAGGCAGTGCTCATCAGGCAACAAGGAACCCAGTAATGCCAAGCCCAATACTCACTCACAGCTACTACTCTGACTTTTTCGCCCACAAAGGTTATGCCTTTCTCAAAAAAATAGCGGCAGATTACACCCCACCTTCCAATCTGGTCATTTTTTCCGTCATGCACTGTTATGAAGGTTCGCTGCCCTACATCAATGTGCTGGCCGAATTAGCTGATAGCCTTGTTTTCATCCCTAAAAGTGCCACCGCAGAACAAAACCAAGCATTAAAGGAAACGATCCAGACCATTCCACACTGCAATATTGTGGATGATCGTTTCAATAAGCAAAGCTTGAGAGATCCTTTGGTCGCTGAGGCGCTGATCCGCCAATCGATCAGTGCTGATAGCCAGTTTTTGATCCTCGATCATGGTGGCTACTTCTCCCATGCTATCGAGCACCTGAGCCAAGTATTTGCAGAGCAATGTGTTGGTATAACCGAACTCACCGCTAACGGACTCTATAAATACCTCAATAAATCATTCGATAAACCTCTCGTTACCGTCTCTCACCTCAGTATCAAAGCACCTGCCGACTACGAAGCATCTGAATGTATCGTCCATTATTCGGATCAAATACTGCGTGAAGAGTTTGGCCTAAAAATCAACAACGATGAGTTTCTTAAAGTAGGGGTGATTGGCGCAGGTAATCTCGGCCGTGGCGTCATCCAATACTTAAAAGGTAAAGGGATAAGCTGTATTCAAGTTGCCGACATAGATTCACGCAAGCTCACCCAATTTCCTCGTAATGGGGTACAAGTTAGCTCCATCGAAAGGTTGGTCAGTCAATGCAATATGTTGTTCTGCTGTACTGGAAACGGGGCTTTATCTGAAGCGTTACTGGATAACCTAGATAAAAGCGTCTTTATCGCCACTGTTACCTCAGCGGACGATGAATTACGATTGCCAGAACTTATCGCAAGTGGGGCTTTGATTGAGGTGGGTGGCAATAACTTAGTACGTGAATACCACACCCGTAATAAACAGAGTCTCTATTTATTAGCAGGTGGTGAATCGGCCAACACCCCATTTAAAACTGGGATGGGAGACCCAACTCTCTACTTATTTGAAGCGGCACATATGCTGGCAGGATTACAGCTACTTGAAGATAGACATGGCTTTAAAGCCGGTATTCAAGCACTCAGTGAAACCGATGAAATCATGATTGCCGAACGCTGGCTCCGTCATTTTTATAATTACGGCTAAGCCGAGACCACAGCACTATTGTTATTTAAGCCCGCACCGCGGGCTTTTTCATAAATTTCAGACGTAAAAAAGCCCAAGTCGTACTTTCTTATTTGCGAACAAAAGGGGACTTAGTATCAGTGGCGAAGCGGACGGGACTTTATATCGATAAACTGCCACACCGAAAATCAGCGCGCCCCCCGGCGTGATAGGCCGCCGCCTTCAAGGTAAAGAGGCTAACCAACTGAACGACCGCTGCCGCGCCATGATTCGTCAAAGTACAAACGTAAAAAAGCCCGAGTCGTAAGACTCGGGCTTAGTATAAGTGGCGGAGCGGACGGGACTCGAACCCGCGACCCCCGGCGTGACAGGCCGGTATTCTAACCAACTGAACTACCGCTCCACACGGTGATAAACAGTTGCCTGTCTATCCGATATTCACCGTTCAAGAATGAATATCTAAATTTGAAGCCTGGCGATGACCTACTCTCACATGGGGAGACCCCACACTACCATCGGCGCTATTACGTTTCACTACTGAGTTCGGCATGGGATCAGGTGGGTCCATAATGCTATGGTCGCCAAGCAAATTCGGTTTTATTTACCGCCGTCAGGCGATAAATACAATCTGGGAAAATCTAACTAGTGTTTACAATATCGTTCAAACACGTCATTCAAGTGCTTATGGAGTCCGTAAAACCCCTTGGGTGTTGTATGGTTAAGCCTCACGGGCAATTAGTACAGGTTAGCTCAATGCCTCGCAGCACTTACACACCCTGCCTATCAACGTCGTAGTCTTCGACAACCCTTTAGAGACCTTAAAGGTCTAGAGATGACTCATCTTGAGGCTCGCTTCGCGCTTAGATGCTTTCAGCGCTTATCGATTCCGAACGTAGCTACCGGGCAATGCGATTGGCATCACAACCCGAACACCAGCGGTTCGTCCACTCCGGTCCTCTCGTACTAGGAGCAGCCCCTCTC
>NZ_JAKJSO010000032.1:0-25654 GCF_050337045.1 Photobacterium kagoshimensis
GGTTTCAATACAGTATTGTTTCAATACAGTATTCAGGCTCACAGGTTGCTAGCGTTGTCATCTTGTCGTACACGTATTCTTCTAAATCAATACGGACATCAAAAGGCACTTTCTCTGCTTGTGAGTTTTGTATTCTCTGTACCATGTTTTTGATATCGGTATACACGGTGCGATTGTGGTTGTTTTCGCCTGTCACTTTCACGTAAAGCTTGGTTTTGTTGGTGTAGAGCGACATCAGTACGAATGCCATATTGAAAAAGCTGTAAACATTAATCTCCTTCATTTCCCATGCAATCAGTAGGATGCTCTTGCGTGGGTTCGCGGCAACATGCTCGTGAATCCTTGACCAACTACGTTGCTGAACGTGGCCGCTGAGCATCGTATTTACGGCATCCATAAAGCCATCCGGCGTTTTTTTATCAAAGACCTTCGCGAGGATAAACTCGATTTCATCGAGACGATTAAAGGCGCGATAAGCTGCAATGTACTTTTCACCATTAAACCAGTCGCATTTTGCATTCTCTTGCGCAGATTGAACTAAACACATCAGTTCATTTTGGGAACGGTGCAAATCTAATGACTTCAGTGTATTGATGATGGCCGAGTCATGCGTATTAGCGCCGCTGTGCTTCAGGACTTTTTGCACAATTACATTCGCATCGGCAATGGCTTCTGTGAGTCCATCATCCATTACCGTCAGTTCGTTGTGGAAGTCATGATGCACGCGTTGGTGTTTGTTGAGGTAATCTTGTACGGCTAATTCTAACTCTTGCGTCTGATCTATGTATGGGGTGAACAGCTCCTTCCCTGGTAGGAATAGTTTGGCCTCTTTAGTTCCTTCGTGTTCGGCAAGAAGTTGGAATAGTGTAAAGAGTGGCGCCAGCTTGTCTTTATTTTCACGTAATGAGTTGTCTGCACGCTGATAAGCCACACCTTCTGAAATAGGGGTGACTTTGTTACGCCAACGCGCTTTACCGCCATCTAGTTGCGATACGGCGTAAATGGCAGCTAGGCAGACAAAGAGACTTGATTGTTCATTGTGCTCAAAGTGTTCATAGATTTTTGGACCAATCCATGTTTTCAACTCGTCACAAATACGGCTCATTTTAATTTCTGTGCCGTGATGGCCTTCAATCTGAAGCTGCAGTTGCTTTAGGTCGTGGGCTTTGGCTGCTTGATTTAAGTACGCTTTAAGTTCTGGTGTGGTTGTCGTTTGTGTCATTGTTCTATCCTCATCGATATGATTGTTTGTTCTGATGGGAGGATTAAATCATGTTCACTGGGAGGTGTGAGGACGCAGATTATTATTTTAAATTTTTATGCTTTTTTATTGCGGAGCGTGTCTTTTCCTTTGGCTCTCGTTAGGACTCGATCCTTGCGACACCTACACGGTATTGGCGCTAACCCAACAAAAAAATCAGTTGGATTATGTGGTCGTTGCGCAGCAATCAGGTATTTACTGCGACATGCTAGAAGCAATATTCACTGACATAACAGGGTTGCAAACTCGACTTTAATTGGCTGATTTAAAACTAATAAATAAAGATGTATTACAAATGTAATACGTCTTTATTTTTGTTATGCCGTTTGGTCTTCAATTTGATCACTGTGGCCGTTGAACTGTACCGAGTGAATGCCTTTTTTAGCGCTGGCAACAGCGGTGTACATTTCACTGGTTCCTATCACTTGGTGATTGTTGGCTTTTAAATTGAAGTAGAACTGCCCATCACAGGCCATGTTGATCGCAAAGCGTTCATGCTCGATAGCATTCACTTGGACCGAAGCAATCCCGCTCAGCGCTGCCGCTTTGGTCGTGTACATCTCGCTGGTTAAGATCACCTCGCCATTACCCGCTTTGAGCACAAAGTAAAATTGTTGGTTCTTTGCTTGTTTCAGTTCGTAACACCCCATATTGAATCCTTTCATATTAGGTTATGACGTTACCCATAACATGGTATGAGGCATCTGTGTTTTAAAGGATCACTTTTACGCGGCCGACATCACCACTTTCTAAGCGCACTTTGATACCATGAGGGTGCGTTGGGGAGTTAGTTAAAATGTTATTAAATATATCAGCATTGATAAATGCTTCGAGAAGTCGGTGCTCTAAAGAGTTATAGGTATAAGGATGTGCTGTGATAGAGGATGAGGCGTTGTCGCCTCACCCTACTTGATGTTTTAATTGATGGTGTTAGTTAACAGGCAATACTTCAATAACATCACGACCGTCTTCTGTCTTAATCGTGCGGCTATCAATGACTGTACCTGTTGTTACGTCAAGTGTGATGTGGACAATCTCAAACAATCCTGAGCCACGCACTTTGTAATTTAATAGGCCCGTATCTGATAGGTTGGCTTTTTCAGAGTCAATTAAAACTCGGTCTTTTGCAAGATCATGGGTTGAGACAGTGCTCGTTAAATAATCTAACACAATAGCCTTAGTTTTATTAATTACCACTAATTGCTCACCGTTATTGATCACTTTTGATATTAGTGGCTTATTACCACCTTTCTCACTGTATTTATTGGTTAGCATTCCTGTTTCATCAGTGACGATTGAAGAGTCACCGCTAACAATGTAGCGCACACCATTGTAACTATGAATTGAAAATGCATCATACGATAGAGCAATACCCTCCCCCGACTCAGAATCATAATTTAGTGTTGTTAGTTCATCATCAAGTACGTGAAATGAGTAACGATTATTCACTGATACCGTAATATTTTCTATTGAAACAATTTCGTTAGTTATCGAATCGACTAATGGTAGAGAATGATTAGGGAATTTATTTCCATGTGAATATTCTGGTATAGCTCCAGTATCAACATTGAAAATAATATCTTCTTCTAACTGCCCATCATAAATTCTTGTCGCTAGATATTTACCATTATAAGTTACATCTTGAATATGTTTATTAATATACAAGGTCTTGAATTTAAGAGTTTGACTATTATTTTGTGGCGCAATAACAGCGGCCAATTTATTCTTACAGTTTGAATGCTGCCCATAGCTGCATTCGAATGTATTAATTAATGGTGAGGTAGTACCATTGCGAGGGGAGCGGGCTTTAATTATGTCAGTATTATAATCGATATTTGACCTATAATGGTTATTGTGTTCGCTTGGAATCAGCCACGCTTTACCATCGGTCTTTCTTACGATGTAATCATTTGTCGCTTCATAAGATGTGCAGCTGACACTACCATCTGAGTCTTTGTTTTCAATTGTTTCGTTAGTACCGACATGAATAATCGCAAGTTCTCCTCCCAGATCTTTATATTTATAAATCGTAATATCATTTGATGTGGGGCATTTTGCATCAGTGATTTGCTTTCCGTCTTTAGGGGAATGCAAAGTCATTTTGCCGTTAGGGCGAACAGCGACACCTGATTCATTGATTATTAAATACTCTGATTTAAGAGAAGAATCTATTGCTCCCTCATTCTTCGACATTGCAATACCGCTACCCGTAAAAAGGTTGGTCTTTTCAAGCGTTGCCTTGTAGCTGCGGTTACTGCCGCTATCATCGCCGCCGCAACCAACAAGCCCCGCAGCTAAAGATAGAATGAGTAGTTTCTTATTGAACATGATATAACCTTGCAAATTTAATGAGTGCCCATAACGTTCGTCAGCACTCCATCAGTGTTAATGAAGTTAAGTTAAAATCGTCGCAATGCCCATAAATGTGTGATTGTGTTGCTCGTCGCACTAGTTACGAACTCAGTGAGAGGAAGTCAAAAACGATCATGTCTTTGGGGGAGATAGCGTGCCCGAAGTTAAAATCAAAAAAAGGTTTGATGTGGCTCTTTTTGTGGGGGAGTATAAGTGAAAGTGGGGCGACATTGAACCTTTAGCGTTCATTCTCTTTAGAACTCATTTCTCATCATGAATATAAAGCTACGCCTGATAAGAAGCCGCCCCAAAATACCATGTTGGAACAGATCTTGTTTTTTCGTCTTTATTGAAGGGGATGGTATTATCAGTTGCTTGAAAGTGGGAATTGTTAGCTGTAGCGATTGGTTTGTGTAGGGTCTTCGCTTGTTTAGTTCATAACGCCTCATATTCAATGCTTTTATATGAAGTTATCCATAACATGAAATGAGGCATCTGTGTTTTAAAGAATCACTTTTACGCGGCCGACATCACCGCTTTCTAAGCGTACTTTGATACCGTGGGGATGCGTTGGAGAGTTAGTTAAAATTTTCTCAACAACCCCACGAGTCAAATTGCCACTACGTTGGTCTTGTTTGAGCACAATATCAACATTCAGCCCAGGTCGAATATTGCTACGTTGAGTTCCGTTCATCAATCAGTTTGCCTCGTTAATAGCTTTAATAATGGCTTTTTGATTCAGCTTTTCGCGCATGTGGATCAAACCACGCAACAACTTTGCCCCGGTGATTTTCTTGCCGGTTGCTTCACTTAACTCTTCCAGCCATAAGTTAAGTTCTGCTTTATCATTTTCAGGTAGTCGCATGGGTACGGGCGATGTGCCCGTTGTCACATTACGACGAGTCGCAACAGTGGTGATTTTCTCATGCTTTTCTTGCTCAGCCTCTGGTGTTTCTTTGCGCTTATTGCGACGGCTAAGTGCGGTAGTTCCCGTTAGTTTTTTCATAATTATGTATTACATTTGTTATACATTAATTCTTGCAATTATTTCTTTTGCAAGAGATTTATAATCGTTAAGTGCTGTTGAACTTGATTTATACGTGAGCAAAGGTTCAGCGCTTACGCTGGCTTGGCCAATCGCTTCAGTACGGCGAACCGTGGTGTTTAGCACTTTGTCGCCGAGCTCATTTAACTGCTCATCCAAGAAGTTATTGATCAGCTTATTGGCTTTGGCGTATTCATTGCGGAATACCGCGAAATTCACATCCTCGGTTTCTTTTACTTCTTCAAGCGCATCGAGCAAATCGGCCAAACCATTAAGTGAGAACGAACCACCATCAACTGGGATCAAAAAGAGATCGGCGGCCATCATGGCATTAACGGAGGTTAAGCTTAGGTTCGGCGGGCAATCTAGCAGCACTACGTCAAAATCAGCTTTGATGCTTTCTAGTTGTTTCAGCAAAATGCGCTCACGGTGAACCTTAGTTAAACTCTGCTCAATCACTCGGCTTAAGCGAATATCTGTCGGACACAGTGATAAGTTCGGAATGGTTTTACCTGCCGCGATCGCCGGCATAATAGCGCCACGGATAGGGTGTTTTTTGGCTGACTCAAACACATCTGAAATCGTGCTTTCAAACTCAAACTGGCCACCGCTCAGTACAACGGTAAGGTTCGCCTGCGGGTCAAGATCTATCGCTAAGGTACGCTTGCCCTCTTTAGCAAATTGCGCCCCAAGGTTGATCGCTGTTGTGGTTTTACCCACCCCACCTTTTTGGTTAATGATTGCGATAACTTTCACTGTAATACACCTCCATACGTGTATTACAAATGTAATACATTCCACTGTGAGAAGTAAAGTCCATTAACAAAAAAGTAAAAGGATATAATAACTTAGTGCGTCGTTAAACCTTGTTGTTGGCTTAACTTAATATTAAGATCTGAAGTTAAAGTGAAAATATTGAAGACCTATCCCCTAAAACGACATCAAGCAGACAAATATGAACCGTATAATTATCGCTCTTATCTTGTTATATCCATCAATATCACTGGCATTTTGGAGTACCCAAACTGGTGTCGGTTCAGAGCAAGTTAAAATTGAAGTAAAACGAACGTATGATAAAGGGGTTCACGCAGTATTTGGTGGCCATAAGTTCTTTAGCAATTACAACTGTATTTATACACCACATACGAACTATGACCTTACGCTTACTATCCAAGGAAGAAAAATTAAGGCACTCGCAAGTTGTGGAGATGAGGATAGTAAGCCTGAAATATCGAGTTATTTTGAAAAAGACAATACATTTGTCATTAATGCATTAAAAAACAACTCCGCAATATATGTTGAAGGGGCTACGTTAAACTCATATTCTTTTAAAAAAGCATATGAAGAAGAAAGTAACTTGCACTATGCTGCATTACGTCTGTTAGAAAGTAAAAAAAACGTTGAAAACAATACTATTTTAAATTTAAGAAAAGTAATCAATCAGCAAAGTAGAGAGATAAAAAACAGCAGAAATATTGTTAGTCAGTTGCATGATGAGGTTGAAAATTTAAAAAACAAAAATGAAAGCAATGATAATTATTTTTTAGTTTTTGTCATTATTGCTGTAATGACCTTATCAATAAGGAGCTTAAATAAAGGGAAAAATCAAATTGAATTATCTTCATTGAAGAAAAAACTGAAAGAAAAAAATGATGAAATAGACTCATTATCTAAAGTTCTTTCTGATGCAAGTCAGATAATTATTCAGTTAGAAAGTAGCCGCGAAAATAGTGAATTACTTGATAAGGCAAATGCAACGATTCGGAAAGCTAACGTCAGAATATCCGAGCTTAAAACTCAAATTGAGACTCTTAAAGCAGAACTTTCTCAGTCACAAACTAATAAGGGGCCAGAAGATGGATTGTCTCACCTTGATATTCTAGGATTTGTATCAAAACCAGATCGAAAAGCCGTCAAAGCACGCTATCTCAAGCTTTCATCCATTTACCACCCTGACAAAGGTGGTTGCGACAGTATGATGCAAAGAATTAACTGTGCTTATAATGCTTTAAAATAGTCACCTCATCCCCTACAGCGGTTAAATCTTGAATAACCCTTATAGGGGATATAGTTAACAACACTCCTAATGCACTATAACTTTATTGCTTTCGGACAAAACAACACCTTCCCTTCACCCACTATCGGGTAGCACAGTCAATAATTTCGCCTTAAACACCTCATCAAAAAACAGCCCTATAGGCTCGCTGACAATGTTCAATTCTACCGACCGAATCGCAATAACATGTCGATCATCCAACGGGCCTTGGTGCGGGTAATTCATCACAATACAATAGGCTTCACGCGCGACTTGTTGAACGGGATCATCGAGTAACGCTTCCGCGGGATAGAACTGACTAGCCATATCATCCTCATTTTTTTCTTTATATATAATATAGTTAAGAAAATAAATGTATTACCTTTGTAATACATTATATCAATCTAAAACGATTCGCTTTCCACTCTGCGCCGTCGATCAAACCTTGATTGTAATAGCCACCCCAGTCGTAAAAAAACGGGGCAAAACCACCGCCGCAGCTATCGCATACTCCACCGGATCCCCCGTCCGAAAGCGCCCACCAAATAGATGAAAACGCCGATCGCTATACGGTGAAAAAGGGACGCCTGAAACCGTCATCGCATCGGTCAAAATATGGCTGACCCCGCCCCAGGCAAATGCCATCAAGATACCGTGATAGTCCCACACGAAAGTGAAGGCCAAGGCCGCAATCAACCAATGCGTAAACACGTGTGTGATCCCGCGATGCTTCACGGGTTTGCCTCTGAGTTTGATCAAGTATTCCAGCCAATCGGGCGCCGTTGCCCCCGCTACACACACAGCTACATGCGGCGGTGATATCACCGCGCATGCAGCCCCCGCGATCAAGGTATGGTTAAACCATTTCATTGGCTAATGGCTCCCGCTGGCATTGCTGCAGCTGGTAACACCGCTAATTTTTTCAAATACTGATTCACCGCTGGCGTGCGCTGGTTATCACACATCGAGAGCAGTGCCAGCCGCTTTTCAACTATGGTCGCTTCATGAGTCAAAATATCGCGCTGCGCAGCCGCCACTTTCTCCAGAAACCCTAATTGTTCCGTCACATTGGCGATCCCTTGCTTCACCCGCGAACGAGCACGAGCTTCCATCGCCAAATACATGCCCATCTCACGATAGGCATGATTACGGTTGGCCAGCGCATGCGCAAAGTTCGCCACATTGGTGGCCGTTTCTGTGCGTCGCTTATGCTCCCACTGTCGTTCGCGTGCTTGTTCCGTGGTTGAATACAAGGGCATTTCTCCCACAATGCCGATGTAATGCTCACTGATATCGGGCCAATTACTGCTGCTGTATTGATCGAGGCTCGATTTCACTCCCGCCACCAAACTGACATCCACTTTGAATTTTGATTTTTCGGGATAGCAATTGGTGATGACATAAAACACGGCATCGGGATCGATCACAGGGGCTGGGCGAAGGGCTGAAATGGGGGTATTGAAATGCGGGGCACGACCTTTCAAGGTCGGTAATTCAAACGGTTTGATGTTGGGCGGCGGATCGCTCGGCTGGCGCCAAGGCATACTGATAGGCCAACGTTCCGTTTCCGCGTTAACAGGCGCAGAGAACACCGCTAACCCTACGTATATCAATGCCATCAGCATCAGGAGTAAGTTACACAGTAACGTCCACAAGATAAGCTTCACCATCTTAATCTGCTCGGGTCGAGCGCCGGCCGCTGCCCAGCATTTGTAATCCACCGATCACCGCACCGGCTTCCCAAGCGCCAGATACCACACACATGGCCACCAAAAACCAAATCAAGGCACGGGTGGTGTCATAACTCACATCACTTTCAAGGTTGGTACGCTGCGGATCACGTCGCTCAACGATAGGACGAATGGAGGCGGGTAGGCGGCCTTCTTCACTGACCGACATCAACCAGATTTTGGAAGAGAGCAAACATTTACGCGCAACTTGCGCCTTTCTGCCGGTCAGCTTATGGGCATCATCAACAAATAACAGCGCTTGGGTATCAAGTAAGTAATCCCCTAATAAGTCCGCTTTTTGCTGTAAGTTAAGTTTGCCCCAAGGCGTCGTGTTATCGCTATTTTGGCTGAATTCGTGGTACCAGCTGTCGATGCCTTTAATTTCAATCCAGCTTGATAGCGGCATCAGCCCTTCCAACAACACAGGCTGGGCTTTCTTGCCCCAAATAGCATGGCGTTGTTCACGTAATCGGTTTAGCCATCGACTTTTCCCCGAATCATGTGCACCAGTGATGAGTTGGCACTGCGTTCGGCGTAGGCTCGTTTCTTTGCGTGTATGGCTGGGTGCAAAACGGCGCGGGGCATCCACTATCAGCGGAGTAACATATTTAGACCCATCTTTGCGTTGGCGTTTATGATCGGTTCGTAATTTTAAAAAGCGCATACCTATCCTTGATTTTCCCATCCTCAGAATAGAAAAGATTTCAGTGACTACTGATACGGCTTTTAGGCTTTACGGGAGACATCAATCGAATATTGTAATCACGTTGTTTCTCGATAATTTTCTTTAGAAACAGCGTGTTCGAATAACACCTGACAATTTCGAACAGTGCAGAAAAATTTTTCGCTAAGCAAAGGGGTAAACAATATGAGTGATGGATAAAAGGCTTATTTGCTGTGATAGCAACGGAAATAATGGTCGTATAACTCGAACATAAACCAGGCCATGAATGGTAAGAAAGGCTGTTAAAAGAAGAAAACAAAAGAAAAGTGATTAGCGCATTACCTGTGAGATTGGTGTGTTAACTCGTAGAGTTATCCACAATTCACAGGCTTATATAACAATATATAAAGATCTATAGATCTATATAAAGATCTATAAGATCTATAGGGTCTGAAAAACCTATTTAATTCAGTAGTTTACAGAGCTTGAGGTCACACAAAATTAGTGCTCAAGTCACATTTTTTTAGTCTGACGGTTACATTTTTTTAGTCTAAGGTCACATATTTTTAGTCTTTGGGATCTTTTTTTTAGTCTAATGGTCACACATTTTTAGTGTCGAAGGTGACTTTGCCCACATGGTCACACATTTTTAGTCTTTTAGTGGTAAAAGGGCTTTTATGGTTACACATTTTTAGTATTATAAGCCCGACACTAAAAATATGTGACCATAAGGCACAGTAAAAATGCCCCATAGCTCAGATAAACGTTTCCAAGTGACAACGGAACATTCAAAGGAATTACCCAATCAGTTTTTCAAGAAAAGTCATGAACTGGTGTTTAGCCAGTTAGCGCTGACGGCTCGTGAACATGACATGATGGCGTTGTTCCTGTCGCGTTTGAACCGCGAGCACTGGACGGACTTTCTTGAAAAGCGCGATATCCATGCGCCGCAGTACACCTTCCATGCCGACGTGCTGAAAGATTGGTTTGGCTTGTCGTCTAAGCAGCTGTATCCGACCTTACGCCCAGTGGCTGAGCGTTTATCGAGTCGCAAAGTGGGCTTATCCAACGACAATAGCGAAGAATTTGATTTTATCCCTTTGTTTGCACGCGTGAAGTACAGCAAAGGCGCACTGACGATTGTGCCCAACAGTGAATTGATCAATGCCTATGTGGACTACTCGGCGGGCCATGCGCAGATCAACCATCATGCGTTTCGCAGCCTCAAATCCGAGCACTCTAAGCGTCTCTACACCTTGTTATCGCGGTTTAAAGACAGCGGTAAATTACACCCACAGCGTTTGGAGTCTTTGCACGCTTTGTACGGTTTGCTGGATGAAAAGGGCAAATTGCTCAAAAAAAGTTACAGCCAAAACAAAGTATTCATTGATCGTTGTATCAAAAAACCGATCGAAGAGATGTCCCGTTGCGTCGACGTGAGCAAAGAGCTGGAGTTTTTCGCCGATGAAAAAAGCGGTAACTTTGGCTTTAGTCCTGTCATGCAAGGGCGGCGCATTGTGGCGATTGAGTTTTTATATCGCTGGAAAGCCAGTGATAACCAAGCCGAAAAACAAGTGCGGGCCGAGTTGGCACAAGCCACGATCCCCGCTAACCCTATGTTAGAGCTTGTGCGCGAAGCGTATCGCATCGTTATGGCCTACCCCGCAGAGGGGCGTATCAACGAAAAGCACCTATTGGCCATCCAATCGGTGGAAATCGGGATCATCACGCTACCTGAAGACATTGTGTTTGATGACAACTTCAAAGAGAAGCTTGCCCAAGCTTGGGGGTAGCCGCTATACGGCGCTGTAACGCCCTCTCAGCGCCTTTGGTTTTACTTTGTGGTTTTACCTGTCAAGGCAAGATCCTATTGATTAAGTCGCTTACAGGCCTTCTCAGGCGGATTTTTATCAATAAGCTACACAGTTCCTTTTTCAATGAAGATCCAGTAGCGTGAGTTATTCGTCTAACACGCAGGGATCGCGCATGGCCAATTACGCTTACTTACGAGTCTCCACCGACAGCCAGGATGTGGCTAATCAACAGCACGGTATTTTTGAATATGCCAATCGCTGTGGGTTAACTGATCTGTGCTTTGTTGAAGACACAGTAACAGGGAAGAAAAAATGGCATCAGCGCAAACTGGGTCCTTTGCTCGAAGGGATGCAAGAGGGTGACACCGTGATCTTTTCAGAAGTCACGCGTATGGCGCGTTCTACTTTGCAGGTGTTAGAGATCTTAGAGCTTTGTATGGATAAACAACTCAAGGTACATATCGCCAAACAAAACATGCAGCTCGATGGTTCGCTGTCATCCAAAATCATTGCCACCATGCTTGGCCTTGCCGGTGAAATTGAGCGTGAATTTATTCGAATGCGCACCAAAGAAGCGTTAGCGGCAAGAAAGGCGGCAGGCTTTCCGCTCGGTCGCCCCAAGGGGCAAGCAACAACCTTGAAACTGGATGCCAAACGCGACCAAATCGAGAAGTACATGGCAATGGGATTAGGGATAAGAGCGACAGCGAAATTGATTGATGCCGCGCCGAGCACTTTGTTTGATTACGTGAAACGGCGCGGGTTGTAGGTGGTTTGTGTATTACAAATGTAATACAATAGGTGGCAGGTTGACCTGCAGCTAATCCGTGGGATCACTATGAACAACGAGAGAGTCGATTGAGAGGGTTCTGCCTGACGGTGGTGAATACTGCGCAGCTCTAACGGATTTTTTCCTTCTCGTCGTCGTTTCCTCTGAAGTGTCTTTTAATATCAGCTTACCACCGACTTCTTTCCATATGTTCGTATTATAATTTGGTTTTTTTGGGGCTGAGGTTTTGGGCTGAGAATCAACTTCCCAAGCGCTAGGTATCTGCGATTTTAAGCATGTTTTTCGTTGGGTATCATCTGGCTCTTTACCCTGTTGCAGACGTTCTGATGATGGCTTTAGGCGATTTGATTTATTGGCCTTGATAGTCTCAAATAATCGAAGCTTATCTCGTAATTGAACGACTTCTTCAGTTAACGGTGAATTTACCTCTGCTTGATGATTAAAACGTTGGTTTAAATTATCGATTTCTTTACGCAATAAAGCGATATCTGCGTCCTTCTGCGCAATCATTCTACCCAGTAAATCAGCACTATCTTCGCTGAATTTTAGCTTTTCATCGTTTAATTTAAGGTGTGAAATCTCTTTATGTAATAGTGCTATTTCACCATCTTTTTGAACGATAACTTGGCTAAGTAAATCAGCCCCTTTTTCACTGTTGAGCCACTTTTCTTTGAAGGCTTCAGCATTAAGAGGTTGTGGTTGGTACGCAGATCTAAGGCGAACAATTTCATTTTCTGCATTTTTGAGCTTAGCGCTTAATTTTTTCTTTAAGATAAAAAGGTAGCCGCTTATCAATAGTGATAAGAGTAATGCTCCACTTGTTAACTCTATTGTTTGTTCGAACATTTACCCTCATATTTTGTTTATGTAATGTACTGATAATGAATCTTATCGACTAGCTTTTCCTGAACCATAACTACCAGAAACTAAGTGACTTAGAGCATCTTCATCCTCATAATATTTCTTTTTGATAAATTTATATGGTATGTGTCTTTTCCGGCGACAATCTTTGCAAACTAAAACTTTATTACCACTCAACAATGTATGTTCTCGGCATTCTAGGCGCTTTACTTTACAAAAATGGCAATGAGAAACTCCCTTTATAAGTTTTGACGTGATGTCAAAGTTGATAGTGGTAGTTAAGACTTGGGCATTTTGTTTTTTATTACGGTGATTGTTACTACTTTCTTTGTTATTTTTCTTAGGTTTAACGATGGATGACTTTAGTGGTTTTTTCTTAGGGGTATTTTTTATATATAAACGCTTTATTTTCGCTTCTATTGAAGCTAATTCATTGGATATGTCTATATTGTTATCAGTAGACCAGCGATCTAGCTTTTCAATTGAAGCCATTAAGCGTTTCATTTTTACTTCCTATTTATGTCATTTGTGGTTACTAAAAAAGTTGGTCTGGTTTTGGCTCTGACTCACCGATGGTTAGGCAGTCATTATGGTATGAACTCTTTTGCGCTAGTTCTAAGTCACTAAACCATTCACTCGTACTCCAATTATTTGTGTTTTGGCTCGTACGTACCGTGACCGCTTTTCCCTTCATCGTTAGAGCTTTTTTAAAAACGCCAAGTGCCGTTTCTTTGTATTTTGTGATGCTCATTTTTCGAGTTTGATCTTCGGCATTGGTGATCAATACCATGGTGTCAGTTGTGCTGACATCTGCTAATACACCAAAATCATGCCATACAAAATTATCCATTGTTAATACCTTCCGCTATAGCCTTTCATTTCATTTTTATAGTTTACACGTATCACATCAAACTTACTTGTGAAAATGTAAACTAACAGGTAACCCTCCTCGTAATATATCGCGTATTAAGCAGACACAAAAAAGCCGTCCTATAGTGGACGGCTGAGGCTTGGTGTGAGGGGGTATTATTGATTAAGGGAGCTCTCTAACACGCTATAAACAGTCGTACGGCTACATCCTAACTGTTTACTAATCGCATGTTTGTTCATGCCACTGTTGGCTAGCTCTCGGATCTGCTGATGCAGCTTAAGGTTTGCGTGACGGCCAAGGTGCTTACCTTCTGCTCTGGCTTTCTCTCGGCCTTCATTACAACGCTGCAGAATACGTTTACGCTCCATTTCGGCAAAAGCGGAGATGGTGGTGTAAATCACGCGGCCAATGTCACTGTTAATGTCGACGTTCCCTAAATCATGACACACCAACCCCGCCCCTTTGGCCGCGAGCTTATCGGCGATTTGTAGTGCATCGATGGTGTTACGCGCCAAGCGATCCACTTTCATGACATGGATAACATCGCCTTCGCGCGAGAACTCCAACATCGCTTGGAGTTGGTCCCGTTCAGAGTCTTTAGCACTGATGTTCTCTTTGAAGATTTTTTCGCAACCAAGTTGAGTCAGTTGGTCGACCTGAATATCGAGAGATTGATCCCGCGAGCTAACACGGGCATAGCCGATGAGCATAAGGTGTGCCTAAATCTGTTCATAAAGTTACCTTTAATTTTATGAGCATGTTCTATAAATAACAATAGGACATAATGAACAGTTTTACGTAGCAAGAATAGTGTGTCCTTAAAGTACACCTTTGTGGACAACTCTGCATTACCATCACTTATGGTTTTCATTAATAAACTTATATGCTGAATATAAGTTTCCTAGCATGTCTGAATTATGTACGAGCTCGCTGCTATATAAATCACATAGCATTCGATATGTGATGTGAGCATTCTTTACATTGACATCAAAGGGATTAACCCCAAGAATCGTATAATGTATTAGTGAGCATTCTTTTTTTTCGTGATTGAAATTAGATCTATTATCGCTATCTTTATCTCTATTTATTTGCGATAGGTTTGATATTAAGTTGCCATGTTTAGACATAGCCTCTGTTTGTATTTCGTATAGCCTTTGTTCATATCTTGTTAGATAATCGATGTTATCCCTATAACAAGTTTCATCTTCCTTTATATGAACCCAGTCAACATCATGGTAGTTAGAAATAACGCTTGAGGCTTGTAGAGTGAGGAAGTTTAATAGTTTTAATTTCCCAAATGTATCTAAGGAATGATAATTTAATTCGGATTTCTTAATTCCGTTTAACCGTTTCTTATAAGCTTCAAGGAAATTAAAGTTATCATTATATTTTTCTTTGTCTTCTTCAAAGGTCGAGTCCCAGTCAAAATCATCATAATCTTCTATAACACGAAGGCACTCAAGCTTTGCTTGTTTAAATGCAAATTTAATCTGCATACCCAACTCTATTTCACTTTCAGGTAAGTAATTAGGCATTGGGGCATAAGATATTGTGTATGGTTTTTTCTCTAGTATCATTATTTATGCCACTTCGAAAGTTTCTTGTATGCGACATTTATACGTTGCATCATGATGTTTGAGCCGCATTTGTCAGGATGATAGATGTGTGATAATTGTTTGTATCTATTTTTTACACTTGAATTGGTAGTATCTGGTTTTAGACCAAAAATATCATAATAGCCAAGTTCAAAATCGATAGGTTCATTTTTATCTAAATTACTTAACTCTAGATCTTTAATTGTATTTTTTAGATTCTCATTTTCATCTTCTTTTTCTATTAGTTCAGCAACCTTTTTATTATAAAGTTCCATCCATCTGGTTGCGCTTGAATCTTCTTTTGCTTCTTCTAGTTCTTTTTTTAGGTTGTTTATGCGTAAATTTGCTTCACGTATAGTTTCATTAGCTTTTGCTAGGCTTTCGCTTGATGAGTTGTAATGTGTCCTGTTGGTGGTTTTCGATGATAGCTCTGCCTTTAACTCAGCAATTCTTTTATTGGCAGATCTTATTGTTTCATTTGCCTTATTGAGCGCCTCTTTACTAGTACTGTTATCTTTATGTGGGTTGAGTTTAAAGTAAGAGAATAAACTATTAAATTCATTGGAGAATAAACATTCTGAGATCTTCTTCAATTCATCATAAGAGTAGTTTTGTGTTGTTAATGTGTTTGTTTTATTAACTACAGCATTATATTCTCTAATTTGATCATTTTCTGTGTTATCATATTCTTGTTGTTTTTTTAGGCACTGTACGTTTATTTTTTCTACTACTATGTATCCAAACATAATGGTTAATAGATAGTTGTACCAAAATAATGTATATCCATTTAATTTTGTTATTATTATTAGCAGTAGAGAAATGATTATATAGGTAGCGTACGCTTTATCTTTTTTAATGAAAAAATCGACTAGTTTACTTTGTTTTTCATTGTGCTTTATATGGTTATGTATACTTTTTAAATTAGATATTATTGTTCTTGATACGTTATCAATGTCAGTTTTGTTATTGTTTAATTTTAAAGAATGAATGAACTTATATAAACCATGCTTCCCGATTTTTTTCAATGCGGTCTCTCGTAGGTTTATATATAGCTCTAAATTATAATTGCAATTGTTTATATCGTTAAGGTTAATGTAACCTTGGCTGAGTTCAAATTCACCAATGGACTTCTCGCAGTCATTATCATTAATGTACGCAATTAGTAGATTTAGCGAAGTCCGATTCATTTTTTATCTCATTAATTAAAAATTCAATTATACCTTATTAAGGTTTGACGTGAACCCTTGATGGGTGTTTTCTTAATGGGTAAACAGTTACTAACCGCTATCGCTTGAAGACGCGATTCGAATCTACAGTGAACCGCTCAACCAAGCCAAGCGGAGATTGATAATCTAACGCTGTATATCGGTCAATTGGGCATGGAAGGGTTTGCTCTGACGCCTGAGTTTTTTGCCCAGCTCAAAGCGGCTGAAACAGCGAATGAAAAGATAAATTAATCAGAATAAATGTATTACAAAGGTAATACGTTTTATAGTGCAATTCAGATCTAACTCACTGATAATGCAGCCCTGCACACCATAGCCCATTTTAGCCCTATTTCTTTAGTTGCCATCACGTTACATCGCCCTCGCGTGACAACGTAATGCCAGTATAACTCGCAAGGGCAACGTCATGGCAACAAAAGACGGGCGAAAAAAATGGCCTATTGCAGGGCCCTTTAAGGGCTTTGTTATCAACCCCCATCCCCCAAGCTTGGGGGTATAACACCAATGTTAACATAATGAAATTTATGCGAAGTAACACACTGCTCTCGCCAGCAAGCTGTCGGCAGTTGGGTTAATTCAAGCATAAAAGCATTATGTGTAAATTGGTGTGCAGCCTTGAAAAGCAGGCTGTAAGGCCGCCAGACAAGCTGGCGAATGTTTATCACCTCATGGCTGCGCCATCAGGCGGGCAGAGCGGCGCACCTAAACACAAACAACGTGTTCACGTGCGGCCAGCTTGGTCGCCACTTTCACGTTCGTTGGGTGAAATCGCTCGGTTGAAAGCATTGGGTAGGCTACGTTGAGTTTCAGTGGGCGGCTGGTTCGGTGAACGCCGCGTTAAGCAGTGAGCAACACCACCACCGTACTTAAACTATTGTGCCGTAAACACTAAATTCAAAGCAAACCGAAAATGCCGAGCGTTGCGAATCTGTCTTAAACGCTTTTTATGTTTAAGGTGTCGTCAGCCAATATGTAAGCAAGGCTCCGACTACAGCCCCAATAACACCAGCTAGAATCGGAATAATATAAGTTGCAAACAAGGGCTTTTTCATCGATTCATGATGTTGGATACGTTGATTCAATCGATTGGCTGCATCTTGGAAACTGTTAGGCATAACATGATCAGGGTTGTTTTTTAAACAAGCGGCTTGATAAGTTTCAATATATTGTTTAACTCTTAAACATTGCTCATACGATAAAGTCTTATTTGTTTCTGCTAACACCTGCTGCCAGTCTGAAAATTTATTGAAATCCATATTGTTATAATTCAAATCAAACTCCGTACTATAAAATTAAACATAACATGCGTTCCACCGTAACCAGACCTTTTAGCATGGGCATGTTGGCCGTGCCGGCCAAACCATAAAGCTCGCAAGCTGCTTTATGGCCACCACGTCCCCCGCCCACCAATGCTGCGCCCCGTTCTTCGTTAACCGCAGCTTAGTCACTCGCTGTAATCGATCGGTTATCTCAGTGTTCTCGCATATTTTGTCGGCGCAGCAGTGTGCGTGTCGTGGTGGTTATTTGAGTGAATCTATTACAACTTTAACCATATCTTTATTCGTTAAATCAAACTTAAAGTATCTTGGCTTCATCTTGTTTTTTTCAATTAATTTATTTTCTTTCTCGATTTCGTCTTCGGTTCTGTCATCAATAAACCACTGCCTAGTCAGCATCCATATTAATGCAGCGCGCTCTGTTATAATTAACTTGTTTTCGTCATTAAACCCAAAATCAGCTTTGATTGTGTCAACTTCCGTTTCGTTTCGATCTCTGTGTGGTACTAATAGCAACGGTACTTGTGTATTCCACATTTTATCTTGAGAAAGCTCTTCTTGAGGTTTTCTTAAATCATCAGTTTTTTCAATAACAGCTGTGGCACGAGAAAAGTTAAAATTTTTAAATATACCTTGTTCAGTGTTTTTTTTGCAAAATGCTCTAAATATCCAAGTTTTACCATCAAAAAGTAAAGCTAATGGTAGTATTGTTCTCTCGTCATGGTCGTTACTGTTTTCTGATAAATAACAAGTACCAATTGCGTAACCGCAGGCCATTGCCCTGGTTATTTTAGCTACGGACTCCACATCTAATTGGTTGGCAATTTTTCCTATTCGAGAATAGGGCAACATCGGCCTATCGATAAGTTTATTTTTATTGAAACCATTAGCTAACATACCTAAAGCTGTTTCAGCATCAATATCTATTAAAGGAACAAAAGTTTCTTTATTAATAGCGTTAGCTCTTAACTTTCTATTATAGCTCATATTATTTGGACATAATTCTGAGTACCTAGACAGCATTTTTGATGCTGCAGCTTCAGCTAATCCAAACATCTCATTTAGATCAGAACGGTTAATTATACCTGTAAATCGGAGCTTAAAGTCGATATAAGCCATGCGTTCTGCCAAAGAACTATCCTCGTTCTGGAGATGTAAAAAGCTCTGCTGGTTCATTGTTCACCTCTTGTTTTCTTGTCTCTATAATAGCACGTATCGCAATTCATGTATTGTTTTTGTATGTGCCACGGATTGTTTTGATTGCTGTTTGATGTATTGTTTTGGTGTTTATTTGAATCCGTGTGTTGACGTTCTATTACTCCTTAGGTAGTATGCTATTCGTTGATAGAGAATTAGCTTTGTCATGAAAAGTATGTAGGGGGCCTTGTGGCTACTAATGGAAAATCTGGCGATAATCGTCGACACGGTATGGTCCGTGAACGCTCTCAAACTCAAACCCCGTCAGGGCATTGGGTAAAACGTGATACAAATACAGGGCGATTTATGGATGTGAAGCAAGATGGCACACCATTTCGCGGCGTGAGAAAAGAAAAGTAAAAAGGCACTTTCAGTAAAATACTAAAAGTGCCTTTTTGCAGTGAGGTGAAATATAAGTACCGTTGGCGCGGTAGCTTATAAGGCCCAACACTAAGAGGTTTCAAGCCCACAGAAAGGCAAGATTGCTCAGATTTGTAACGCAATCATACCTTTCAACAGTGTTCACCTCAATAATTGAATTCCCTCTTTTGTTTTTTTGAGAGGAATCTCATATGAGTATTCGACCAAAAGTAGTCCCAGTTTGTGCGTATAAGCGCTACCGCAACGGTGTCTGGGAAGATGTGTGTTCTCACACTCGCTCGCTTCCGCGTCCATAAAGAAGCACTACTCCTGTGTTGCTGGCTGGTATAGCAGCAACACCTAAGATATGAACTAACACTATTCGAGGTAGAGTATGTGTAGAAAAGCGTTACTAGGCGATATCACATCTGTTCTTGAGGACTTGGGTTTTGTAAAAAACAACACCAAATCGCCATTTACCTATCAATACAACGTCAAATACCCAAGCCTATTTAAAGGTAAAAGCGATCACGCGCATTTCATTTTGTACACACCGAAACGTGTGATACAGCTTGTTGCCAAGTACCAAGAGTCGAGTGGCACTGCCATGGAAAAGCTGGGATATACCGTGATGGATGCTGCGCGCACTTTGCATAACAACTACGTGGTTGTGTGTGGTGGTGATGAGCTACTAAAGCATGATCGTGCGATTGATTTTATCAATAATCAGAAAGTACATGCTCCTCGTTTGCACGCACTTCGTGTTCAAGAGCTCCGCAGCTATCTTCTTGATGATTTAACACCTATCGCGGCTTAATTATGAAAAGGCTCGCTTTTTAAAGCGAGCCTTCTATCATTTGATTAGCTATTTAGTCGGATAAAACACCCCTGAAATTCGGCCATTCTTTCGAATGGTGACGGTTTGCTGCTGTTTTAATATAGAGCTAAAGTTTCGTTTAAAGGTACTCGGGGTTAGCGAGTTCTGACTGTGCTGACGAATGTATGTTTCCATCCCATCTTTACTCAATAGCCAGCTCAATTGATGATAAGTATAACTTTGCTGATAGCTCTTCAAGCGAGTTTTGGATAACCACCCGAGTAATTCTTGGGTACGCTGATGAAGTAATATCAGCCGCTCTCGGGCTTCAATGTCATTAGTTGGTGCTGCTGCGAGTAATTTAGGGGTTTTATTTTGGCGGATACGGGTTTCTTCAAATAACTCACCTTGTTTCCAGATTGGTTCAAAATGAGCGATACGATTACGAAGCGATCCCACGATCTCTAGGCGTGCATAAAGGCCGTCTTGGTGCTTTATTTTCTTCCAATAACCCGCACTTTTTTGGCGATGATGAGGAATAATGGTCGGGATGATCGTCCCCCAAGGTAGCAGATTACCTTGTCTGTCTTTTTGAATATCGAACACTTTAGGCCAAAAGCCGTAAGTCATCCTAGATATAACATCATCATGGCTAACCGCAGGTAATTTGGGGTGCCAGTTATTGCCTCTACGCTTATGCGTTACAGATAAGATTTTCTTTTCTGAATGCGTATTCAGATCTAAAAAATTAAACCAATCGTTACTTAGCTTGTTCCCTTTGGATTGCGGGTTATAGCAGTGCGTGCTTAACGCGCGGTGCAGCTTATTTCTGAGTGTGACTTCAACAATACCGATCAAACGGAAAAAGGCCGCAGAGATTGCTTCATTCCAGCAGTAATAACCATAGAGTTCGGCGGGCTTATTGGGTTTAAAGAAATACTGATAACTGGATAAGCGCGGTAGCGATATATCGTGTTGAAGTTGTTGGTAGTCAGAAGCTTGCATTATGATTGTCTATCTCGTAATATTGACATGTAAGCACTTGGATTACTTTTCAGAACAGCTCTCTTTAAGACAGCCTCTGCGAACTAAGTTGCAACGATTCTATCAGGAAAGCCCGCGAATAGCGGGCTTTTTTGTACCTGCAATATCAGTAATTTATCCCTGAGACACTATTTTGAAATAGCCACTCCCGCTCTATCTCACACACCGCTGCCGCGGTCATTCTTCCCTTGCTTCGGTGGTTCAACCAAGCCAAAGCTAATCACAAACCACGTTCTTTGCTTTGTCTCGGCCCTTCGGGTCACGATCAGGGCTAGAAAAGCCAGAGCTTTCACCCCAACCGACTAAGTGCTGCTAAGGTGCGGGCGTTCTCCATGCGATCGCTACTCTCCTTTGTTGAAAAACGTTTCCATCGCGTTCGTTTATCGCCAACTTCCGATCCTTCTGCCACAGAACCTCAATAGCAAAAGTGAAATGCACGCTTCGCGCTTTTGCTATTCAGAACCCTGTGTCAGTGCGGGAAGTTAGGCGAAAACGACGATGAAAACCCAACAAAGGAGCGACGCTATGTCACATTCCAACCGCTTTCCGCACCGCATCACTAAGCCGTTTGGCGCGAGCAACGTATCCCCGTTGCAGCCGTCAGGCTCTACAACAATGAATCGCACTTGGTGCATCGATCACCGCTTATATGGCACTTATCAAAAATTACGGGCGTGTCAGCCTAGCGTGTTACAGATGGTTAAGGCCCTGAATGTGCTGTTAGCCCCGCATGGCCAAACAATAGAAACCTGCTTTGATTTGGAACAATTTATCGATGCGATAGACGAATTTGAACGTGTGGAGGGGCTGTCATGAGTACCGATAATTATCACCTGATGGTGGCAAAAACAATCCTAAGTCAGATGGGTGGCCAGCGCTTTATTACGATGACAGGGGCAAGGCAATTTATTGCGTTAGATGCACCGGGTCTACAGTTTGATTTACCGTGCGACAGTATGTTTGTAAAACAAAATATAAAGCGGGTTCAAGTGCGGTTAGAGCCTTGCGGCACTTACACGGTATTGGCGCTAACCCAACAAAAAAGTCAGTTGGATTATGTGGTCGTTGCGCAGCAATCAGGTATTTACTGCGACATGCTAGAAGCAATATTTACTGACATAACAGGGTTGCACACTCGGCTTTAATTGTCTGATTTTAATGCAATAAACAAAGAGTAATGTATAACAAATGTAATGCATTACTCTTTTGTTATACTGTTTGGTCTTCAATTTAATCACTGTGACCGTTGAACTGTACCGAGTGAATGCCTTTTTTATTCTGTGTGCTTGCAAGGTGGTTTCATCTAAAACGGTGAAATACGCTTTTGGTCAGCGACCGACAGAGTTCTTCGACAAGTTGGATGCATGGCTTACTGCGGATCTTGATAAGGTTCATTAGCGTTGCCTCGTAAGCCATGGCTGTAAATTAACAGTGTTGCTGTGCTATAGGCAGCATAGGCGTTACGATTTATCAGAGGGTCTGTTTGGGTTATTAAATTTAGGACCTTTGGAATTTTTAAACAACAGCGCAATTGCGACTATGAAGAAAAATAGTGCAAGGTACTCACCAACCACTTGATAGATCCCCCAAACGATAGCAAGTAAAATCACTAACGAGATAAGAACAACTAAATTTTTCATTGGCAAATATAACCATATTGATTTAATTGTTTACATTTTGCACGAAACTTCACTCTGTTTTTCTCTGTCTTATCCAATATTTCAGGGTTGGTCTTGTAGAAGACGTGAGCGTGAGGGAAATCCAAGTTATTCTTTTTCATCATCCAGAGAACATCTGCAATAGATGTTCCACAAGCAAGTGATCTTCCGCTTGCGACAGCGATACTTCCGATAACGGCCCCCACATAAGCAGAGGCAGATATAGCCCCAACAACAGCTAGTTTCTCAAGGCTTGCCGTTGCACCGATTATTTCACCAATCGTGGCCGTTCTACCTAAATGACTCAAAGTTGATAATATTGTTGTCGCTGTAGCAGTCGCCTTTTCAACACTCTCAAACAGACTCTTTGGTGCGCTGAGACCCAACGCATTCATATTTTCTTCAAAATACTTATAAAAATCGCCAGATTTATAGCACTGCTTCATCTTAAATCCTTAGTACAGAACGGGAAGCATAAATATACATGTTCAACTTTAAATCTATGTGTGATGGTCTTGATTATTCGAGATGTCTCTAAAAAATCATCCACTAACTTCATAGTGTTAAATACATATTGCGATCAATATTGGATTTCAATATCTGCAAATTACTAACGACTGAATCACGCATATAAAAATATGGCTACTGCATGAACTTTGTTGGCTTTTAAATTGAAGTAGAATTGCCCATCACTGGCCATGTTGATCGCAAAGCGTTTACGCTCGATAGCTTCACTTGGACCGAAGCAATCCCGCTCAGCGCTGCCGCTTTGGTCGTGTACATCTCACTGGTTAAGATCACCTCACCATTACCCGCTTTGAGCACAAAGTAAAATTGTTGGCTCCTCGCTTGTTTCAGCTCGTAACGCCCCATATCGAATCCTTTCACATTCGGTTATGACGTTACCCATAACATGAAATGAGGCATCTGTTTTTTAAAGAAGGGCTTTTACGCGGCCGACATCACCGCTTTTATCTTATTTTTTATTAGTTTTTGTTCAATAACACGGGCGAAGAGAGTGTCGGCAGGGAAAACTATAAATTAATGGGAATATTATAGTTAATTTATACAGAAATGATTGTATTTATGGCACGACTCTCCCTCTTATAAAGGCTGTTGTAGTGCGTTTATAAGAGATGAGAGTCGTTATTATGTCAATTATACTAAATCTGGTGATGCTTGAACTGCTGCTATTGCTTTGGGATTTTTTGTCGTATCAGGTACGGCGTCAAAAATACCATCAAAGTAAGAATCTGCTTTTTTAACAGAGGCTGCTTCATATTTTGTTAAAAAATCATCAACTTGCTTTTTGAAAGCTGCGTCAGAAAGATATTGTTCGATTTTAAATACGGCAGAATTTGCATTCACTGCAAAATCGAGGTCAATACTTGTGGTTGATCCACAGCTGGTTGATATTTTCTTCTGCTCTTGGCTGAAGAAAGTACCGTAAACTAACATGGATGGTTGATAGAAGTACACGCCGCTTGTGTTCTGGAATAAGTTATGGGTTGAGTAGGCGTATAGGTAATTGTAATTAGCTTCTGTTTTGGTCATTTCAGCATTTAATCCATCACCAAACCCTTTAAGAAATGATGCAAAACTGGCCACGTTTCCTGCTATTACACTACAAGCAAAATCAATAACTGTCTTAGCTATTTCGATTCCCTTTACACTGGTTTTTAAGCTTTGATTACCACTGTAATTGTCAGAGAAAAAGGCATCAGTGACTTTACTGGTGACGGCTTTCCAGTTATTAATATCGTACTTAGCCGCCTCTGCTTTTTTGGGATCGTTTGGAAATTGATTTTCTGCAAGGCGATTAACTGCGGAGCTACAAACACCAATAAAACGCTCCATTAACACTACGCCGATCTGAATTTTCTCTTCCCATTTTTTTAGTTCATCTTGGTCTTTGATATCGGTGAGCTTAAAAGTATTGTATTGAACTGCTCCACTAGGGGATAACCCTGGTACCAAAGGTTTTTCTTCTTCAGGTCCAGCTCCAAGCATTCCCGCTTTTAGCTCTCCCATACTATGAATGTCTTCAAAAAAGCTGTGTAATTCAACTACTGCTTGCTGATTAGATATCGTCATGATTTCATTCTCAATTTTAGTAGGTATAAATAATAAAAAACCAGCCCCTACCACAGCAGAGCATATGAGACTGGTTGCGCTTTCGCCTATAAATCTAGACACAAACCTTTGTTTGTCAAATTTAAATACGATTGATAAATGAATTTCAACTGCTGCATAAATCCGAGATGTCAGCCTTAAGATTAACCTAACGGATGACTGACTTTTTTAGCATGCGCTAGTGTGGCTTTTTTGATGAACGTTTTTGGGGTTTCATCGACCTCATTCATGGCATGATTCACTTTTTTTGCCTGGTTAACACCATAGGTGACTGTATAGGTTTTATCGGCGATCACGCGGTTTTTTAGTTTACTCATCTTTTGCCTCATTTATCTCTATTGCTCGCGCGATAGTTGCTTGGCGAATAAATTTATTTGGGGATGCCTTACCACCAAAAGATTCGATAATTTCTAACGCTTCATTGATTTGGTCGGCTTCCTGCTCAGTGAAGGAGACTCTCTGTTTTCGTGCCATCTGATATTGCTGTTCCATGTCTTTTTTCCTTAGAAGCGAGTTGGTTGTTGTTCAAGTAATGCCAACTCAGTACGAAATGCGTTGGTAAGCTCGTTAACAAGATTCAGCTCATGCTCCAGTAAGAATTTATTGACCTCTCCGATGTACTCAAATTTTGTTTTGCGGTAATTACCGTATGCTTTGATCCCTTTTTCTAATAGCGCGGAATTACCGGTTTCAATACAGTATTCAGGCTCACAGGTTGCTAGCGTTGTCATCTTGTCGTACACGTATTCTTCTAAATCAATACGGACATCAAAAGGCACTTTCTCTGCTTGTGAGTTTTGTATTCTCTGTACCATGTTTTTGATATCGGTATACACGGTGCGATTGTGGTTGTTTTCGCCTGTCACTTTCACGTAAAGCTTGGTTTTGTTGGTGTAGAGCGACATCAGTACGAATGCCATATTG
>NZ_JAKJSO010000033.1:0-15129 GCF_050337045.1 Photobacterium kagoshimensis
CTCAAAGAAAGCTTTGCTTGCTTTGCTTTTCAATAGTTCATCTTTAGTTTCGAAGCTGGAATCAATTACCGCGACATCAACAAAAATATATGAAGCACGCATATATCGATTAAATATAGGTACATTCATCTTCTGTAGAAGCTCATCAATAAACGGCATATGTTCACTAATTGCATCTTTCAGATCATACTGGCTCATTAATAAACTCCACGACTAAAAGTGTATAACTTGGAGGCTTAACGCCTTGGCATAAGGTGCGCCAACGCTGAACTTACAAAATCAACTACACTTCAAACCAGAGCCGCCGAGTGTTAAGCGTCACCTTAATGCCTTTGTTACCCGGCCGTTCGACTTGGTTAAAGCAGCTTGTCTGCCATGATGAAATGCAATTAAAAACTACTCTGATTCAGCGCGACAAACACCAAACTTAAAGCAGACAAATTCAAAACTATAACCACAAAAATTACTGCGCGTTTACCCACAAAATAGCGGCAACGATAAAGTTAGCACTATGGTTTACCTAGAAAAGATGAACCAAAATCTTGCGCCAATATTGATTAAAAGACAGCCCAAGCTAAAGCCGCGAACATCGCCCACAAGTAGACTGTTTTCGGCAACCACCAAAATGTAACCACTTCCCTGCCAACGCACCGACCACAATATTGAAAGCGGCTATCCTCGATGATGGTGCGGCAATAGCTGAGAAATTTAAGAACTGGGAGTACGCAGAGCATCAACCGCCAGGGCCGAACCATGGGTAAAACCAAATACAGAAGTTGGCGCGGTTACCAGCGAAYATTCACGCAAGTCRTTGAGACGTTTAAAAATAAGAAACCGCTATGACCGACGAACGATTCTAACTGCATACGGATTTAACTAGAATTGAGCAACTAACAACAACAGCGGAGTTAAGTACACAAAAAGAACTCAACCAAGTCGGGTAACGCCTGCAATAAGGTGTGCCCCACCAAACAAGCAGAGCGCACCGAACTCCAAACCAAAACCGCCGAGTGTAATGCATCACCTTGATTGCCTTGTTAGGCTTGCATTTAAAACCAAAAAACTGTACAAAAACACAGTATCACAAAAATTAATGAGGTGAATATGTTCAAACTAGGGACAACTATCGCTATTACCTTAATTTTACTTATTTTCTCTATTTACGAAATATTTCTTGACGCACCATTTTTAGCTTTAACTTTTTTCTTTACAGCAATACTTACCCCGTGGACGATTTTTGCAGGTTTAGAATCAATTTTTAAAAGTGAATTCACCAAGATGATGGTCATCCTTATCACATTCTCATCCATCGCACATGCGTTTGACTCAAACAACCTTACCAAATCTGGCTACATCAAAGATAATGTAGAACTATTTAGTAAGTCTTTGCGTATCAAAAATTGCCCATACGATGCCCAACATGACGACAAAAAACGCCTTGCCTTTAATAAACTTAAAAAAGTCTTAGTAACAACATGTGGGATGCAAAATTACGCAGACCTTACACTATTAACTTCTGATCTCGTAAAAGCTAGATACTTAGACCCAGCGACTGGTGCGCTTGATAGTATTTATAATGAGCTTACAAAAAAAGACATAGTTACATGTAAAGATGTCGCAAGACAATTAGAGGTTCTATGTCCAGGTCAACTCAACCTGTGAGCCTAACGCCTTGGCATAAGGTGCGCCAACGCTGAACTTACTAAACCAAATACATTTCAAACCAAAACCGCCGAGTGTTAAGCGTCACCTTAATGCCTTTGTTACCCGGCCGGTCGACTTGGCTAAAGCAGCTTGCCTGCCATGATGAAGTGCAACTAAAAACTACTCTGATTAAGCGCGACAAACACCCAACTCAAGGTAGACAAATTCAAAACTATAACCACGAAAATTACTGCGTGTTTACCCACAAAATAGCGGCTACGATGAAGTTAGCACTATGGTTTACCTAGAAAAGATGCACCAGAAACGCTCGCGAGTACTGATAGAAAGGCAGCCAAACTAAAGCCGCGAACAACGCCCACAATGCGATTTCCTTCGGCAACCACCAAAATGTAACCACTTCCCTGCCAGCGCACCGACCACAATATTGAAAGCGGCATTCCTCGATGATGGCGCGGCAATAGCTGAGAAATTTAAGAACAAGTGAGTACGCGAAGCATCAACCGCCACGGCCGAACAATGGTTAAAACCAAATACAGAAGTTGGTGCGGTTACCAGCGAATATTCACGCAAGTCGTTGAGAAGTTTAAAAATAAGAAGCCGCTACAAACGAGGAACTATTCTAACTGCATACGAATTTATCTGGAATTGACCARCTCACAGCAACAGCGGAGTTAAGTACACAAAAAGAACTSAACCAAGTCGGGTAACGCCCTGCCATAAAACGCCAGCAACGCATTACGACAAKATTTAATTGACCACCGCAAACACTAAAGCCARTTCATACCTAGAATGCCAAGCGTTGAGGGTCGTTTTGATGGCYTTGTTATAACCATTATATTAGTATTATTCACACTCATAACACTTACTAAGTGAAACTTCATCTCCATTACTATTAATTACAGCCACACCGAGAATAGATGATTTACCAAAAGTAAAACGAGGCATACTATATGCGTTCGCCATATAACCTAATTCGTACCAACCACTATAAACTCCAAACCCTGTAGTAAACTTTATGTATACTACTTCTTTAGTCATATAATCAAACTCAAGCCTCTGTACTTTGCTGAGTTCAATTGAATTAGTTTATTTGTATAGAAGTCAACTTGACTTACAAAAGGCTTGAATTTTTCCTCGCTTACTATTGAGTAAAAATCAGCTGTATCTCTATATCTATTATTTTGCTTGTTAAATATAGGCAAATTACTTTCAACGTATAATGCTGATTTAGGTAAGTCACCTGTCAACCCGAGACCGTTAAAGGTTATGCCTGTAGAATGAACTTTCAAGTCATCAAGTTCTACCCATTCAAGATGTTCTTTTATGTATATTTTTGGTAAATCCAACATCTTTTTTTCTAACTTCAATATGGATTTTCCACACTTGAATTCAAATTTTGCCCCTAAGATCGAATCTTGAAAAACCTGAAATTGTTCCCTAAGCTCGATAGCCATAGCTTTAGTCGCTGTGGATAGAATAACTACTACAGCAGCGAGCTTTATACTGTTATAAAACCTCATATCCAACTCACCCTTCTATAATTCAACACAACGTACCATTTAAAAAAACATAACGCTCGCCATAATACGCCACAACGCATTACGATAATGTTGATAGACCACCGAAAACACCATAGACAATTCATACCTAGAATGCCGAGCGTTGGTGGTCGTATTGATGGCTTTGTTAAGCCTCTACTTTGCCCAAGGTGCCTTTTTTAATAGGACAGAAGCATTATTTAAGCAGTACTTTCTCGATAATTTATTTGTAACCTGCGACACCAGAACTAAAGCTCTCTTATAGTATTCCACAGCCTCTCCTATATTAGTAACAAGTTCTGAATACCGTAGTTTAATGGCACTTTTATCACTTGGAAGTAACGGAATTATTGAAAGGTCTAAATCCGGATCGTACGTCTTTACTTTTTTGCTTATTTCATTTAAATCGTGACCATATGGTCTATTCCCACTGACTTGTTTCAAATATACCTTGAGTGTTTTCTCAATTGCTAAGTGCAACTCCCAGCAGCCAATTGATGCTTGGTGGTTTTGAAATGACAAAATATCCAAAATTGATTTCTCAAAGTGGCTCCATATCCCACGAGCCATATTTAGAGTTTCCTCATCAAGCCCTGTAATAGACATGATATTTAGGTTTATCGAGCGAGTCATAGAAACTACATCGTGAAATTCTGAAGATAAATCATTCTTTTCTTCTTCAGTCAGCTTATCCCATTTAACTGGAATTTGAAGCATGCTATTCATTGATTCGTTTTCTTGAAGACAATCTGGAAATATAAGCCGTGCAGTTTCATTTGGCACTTCAACACTACTGATGGTCGCAGGGATTTTAACTGAAATAGGCTGACCATAAGGAGTAACAATTCCAGAAAACACTCTACTAGTTGGATTTTTGGCCAATTCACCATATTTATCCCAATACCAATCATTTATAGGTGGAATTATATGCTCAAAGAAAGCTTTGCTTTTCAATAGTTCATCTTTAGTTTCGAAGCTGGAATCAATTACCGCGACATCAACAAAAATATATGAAGCACGCATATATCGATTAAATATAGGTACATTCATCTTCTGTAGAAGCTCATCAATAAACGGCATATGTTCACTAATTGCATCTTTCAGATCATACTGGCTCATTAATAAACTCCACGACTAAAAGTGTATAACTTGGAGGCTTAACGCTTGGCATAAGGTGCGCCAACACATTACTTACAAAACCAAATGCACTTCAAACCAAAACTGCCGAGTATCCAGCGTCACCTTGATGCCTTTGTTAGGCGATTTTCCAAGCCGGTTTCCCTGGACCTTTAGAGCCTGGAAACTGAAGTCCTTTTTGGGTTACCGAGTTTATTACTGAACAACTCAGCTCTTTGACATGTTGCTGAACTTGCTTTAAATACTCAACATCTACAGCTGTATCAAAGATTTCTTTTTGCCGATTTACAAAAAAAGGCACTGAACCACCCGCAATATCTGGTGCTTGCCAAGATCCATGACAAAGAACATTTCGTATCTTAGCCGCTTCACGCAAGTCAATTAAGATATACTCCAAATCAATAGTTTGCGTTTGATAATTCCGCAAGCATTTGCCATATGTGTCAATTAAACTACCCAATTGATCTGAAACAGATCTTTCTAGCACCTCGCACCATTTTGTATACGCTAGTTCGATTTCACTTTCTGGATATTGAGTTGTACTACTTAAAGCAAATATGGATTTAAGTAGCGTCTCTTCGAGAAAACCAAATGTGGCAACAGTACGACCCAAGCCTTCCCAGAACACAGCAGTGTGTTTATGTGTAGGAAAATGCTCAGGTAAATCTTCAACGCAAACCCTATAAATATTCATGGCTTATACTTCCAGAGTTTCAATTAACATAATCGCCTAACGCCTGCCATAAGGTGTGCCCCACTGAACCAGCAAAGCGCACTGAACCCATACCAAAACCGCCGAGTGTAATGCATCACCTTGATGGCTTTGTTATGCTTCCTCTAACTTAATACCAACCTGATAAGTCATTAATTTTATTGAGCTATTAGTTTCAGCCGCTTGAACTAAACTATCATCAATTTGTCCTGCAACAATGGCTCCCTCGACAGTATGCTCACAAAACTCTCGACTAACGAGTCCCATATACATGGATATTTGACCAAACACTCTAAAGTCTGCGACTCCTGACTTAAGCTCTACAACTAATAGTGATTGGTCAGAGGTTTTTTCTAACAATACATCTATTCTTCTCGACCCAACCGGGTACTCAATACCAACCTCTACACCACCAAATATTTCATAACCTGGGAACAATTCTGCCACTTGCATACAAAGCAATTGTTGTAGGTCTCTTTCATATGTGAAGCACATCGTTGACGCATCAAGTTCAATTCCATTACTTTTCGATGCAACTGACGGTAGTTGCTCACAATACTGCTGCACTTCCTTACGATATTCGTTCAATTCATTACTTGAATTTTCTGTACAAAAGTCTTCAACCGCTTGCATCAAAATCTCATTCTGTTGATGTACCATCTGCTGCGAGCGGAATTTTGTGTAATAGGACAATGCTGTCCTTACGCTTCCATTTTTTTCGTCACCAATCTCTGAAAATTTGCCCTTCTTAGCATATAGTCGCCGTAACTTGCTTAATTCACGGCAATCTTCAAGCTCATAAATATCAAACTCTTCGCCTGTTTGGTTTGAGTAATGATTTGATAATCTATTTATAGAATCCGAGTAAGCAGGGAAATCTAACGCTTTACCCGACTCAGTTAACCAATGTTTAAATTCTTCTTTCATTGTCTCAAGTTTCCTCGGAAGCATAACGCCTTGGCATAAGGTGCGCCAACGCATTACTTACAAAACTAAATACACTTCAAACCAAAACCGCCGAGTGTCAGGCGTCACATTAATGCCATTGTTACCCGGCCGTTCGACTTGGCTAAAGCAGCTTGCCTGCCATGATGAAATGCAGTTAAAAATTGCGCTGATTAAGCGCGACAAACACCCAACTCAAGGCAGATAAATTCAAAACTATAACCACGGAAATTACTGCGCGTTTACCCACAAAATAGCGGCTACGACGAAGTTAGCACTATGGTTTACCTAGAAAAGATGAACTAGAAAAGCTCGCCAATATTGATAAAAAGGCAGCCCAAACTAAAGCCGCGAGCATCGCCCACAATGCTATTGCTTACGACAACCGCCCAAATGTAACCACTTACCTGCCAACGCACCGACCACAATATTGAAAGCGGCATTCCTCGATGATGGCACGGCAATAGCTGAGAAATTTAAGAACTGGTGAGCACGCGGAGCATCAACCGCCACGGCCGAACCATGGTTAAAACAAATAAAGAAGTTAGCGCGGTTACCAGCGAACATTCACGCAAGCCGTTGAGATATTTAAAAATAAGAAGCCGCTATGAACGACGAACGATTCTTACTGCATACGGATTTATCTGGAATTGACCAACTCACAGCGACAGCGGAGTAAAGTAAGCAAAAAGAACTCAACCAAGTCGGGTAACGCTTGCCATAATACGCCAGCAACGCATTACGATAATGTTGATAGACCACCGAAAACACCACTGCCAATTCAAACCTAGAATGCCGAGCGTTGGTGGTCGTATTAATGGCCTTGTTACCCGGCCGTTTGACTTGGGTTAAGCAGCTTGCCTGCCATGATGAAGTGAAATGAAAAAGTACGCTGATTAAGCGCGACAAACACCCAACTCAAGGTAGACAAATTCAAAACTATAACCACGGAAATTACTGCGCGTTTACCCACAAAATAGCGGCTACGATGAAGTTAGCACTATGGTTTAACTAGAAAAGATGAACCAGAAACGCTCGCCAATATTAATTAAAAGGCAGCCCAACTAAAGCCGCGAACAACACCCACAATTTTACTGCTTACGGCAACCACCAAAATGTAACCACCTCCCTACCAACGCACCGACCACAATATTGAAAGCGGCTATCCTCGAAAATGGTGAGGCAATAGCCGAGAAATTTAAGAACTGGTGAGTACGCGGAGCATCAACCGCCACGGCCGAACCATGGTTAATACAAAGTACAGAAGTTGGCGCGGTTATCAGCGAACATTCACGCAAGTCATTGATACGTTGAAAAACGAGAAGCCGCTATAAACGATGAACGATTCTTACTGCATACGAATTTATCTGGAATTAACCAACTCACAGCGACAACGGAGTTAGGTAAGCAAAAAGAACTCAACCAAGACGGGTAACGCCTGCGATAAGGTGTGCCCCACTGAACCTGCAAAGCGCACCGAACTCCATACCAAAACCGCCGAGTGTAACGCATCACCTTGATTGCCTTGTTATGCGGCAAAGGTTATCGCAATCCAATGACGTGCTCTAATGTTAGTATTATGATTATCAATCAAGTATCAGTATCTTAAATTTAGATTTCGGATGAGATTACCAATTGTTATTGATCAATTAAATTAGCATTTCAAAGCAGGTTGGAAAGTGTCGCAAACTTTCACTAAGAGCATCAAAACAAGTTGCAATAACAAAGAACACCATTATTATTTTTGTGATTTTAAACTTTCGACAAGAAGTCGCAGCTAAACTTACAAATAGGATAGAAGTAATGGTTAAAATATCGAAATCAGTAGGAAGCGGAGGAAAAAATAAAGCAATCGATGTTGCTATAATCCAAGCTCTACTAAAAAGTCACTTCTCTATCAATAAGCCTCAAAGGCCTACACAGAACTTTTCTTCACTCAACATCAATGGATTGTCTTCGGAACTTCTTATTAAAGCAATAAAATCGTTTCAAGAAACCATATTAAAAGTGAAAAGACCGGATGGAAGAGTTGACCCTAACGGAGCTACATTCAATATACTTTTGAAGTCCCAAAGGCATACCCCAACATCTATAATTGGAACTATTTTTAATACCCCACTAGTTAACACAGGTATACTTAGGACAATTACAGCAACAAAATTTAAGCAATTCTTTAAGCAATATCACGGATTGACGGTATCCAAAGGAGAAGATTTAAATGGGTTCTTTGGTATGTTACAGAAAGACTCATCAATTAAAGATATTAGATGGGCTGCTTATATCCTTGCTACCACATACCATGAAACGACTTTTTCATTTAAACCTTTAAGAGAGTCTGGATTAGGTAAAGGATATAAGTATGCAAAGGAATTTTTAGTTATTGACACTAATGGTATAAGAGGTCTCCCTGGGGAAAAATATACAAACATTTACTATGGCAGAGGCTATGTTCAGCTAACTTGGGACTATAATTACAAAAGTATTGGTAAAGCTTTAGGATTAGAAGATAAGTTATATATCAATCCAGATCTAGCACTGAATGTCGATATTGCCTATAAGATAACATCTCATGGAATGAGAAATGGTACATTCACAGGCAAAAAGTTAGCCGACTACATTAATGGTGGAAACTCAAACTACTTTAGTGCTCGTAAAATAATCAATGGTAGTGATGCTGCAAAGAAAGTAGCTAGTTACGCTGAATCCATTGAGATATTACTACGTCTTGCTGCTTGCTCTTCATCTCCTTCAAATTAAGTGAAGTTAACTATAATCATTAGGAAATTCATGACTAAATACATATTCAATACCATTTTTCGGTTATTTTCACCTATGGCACTAGCATTATTACTACCTTTGGCAGTCAGTGCTGAAACCGTAAATAAAGTAATTAAAGCTCCACTAAGCCGATCGGATTGGAAAGAAGTCATTAACTGGCCTTTATCATGCGACAGCGGAGTTAAACACATTACTGATTTTTCAAATGATTTTATTGGCGTAGAGAGGTATTTGTGGTTTGATGGCCGTAATTTAGTATCCGTAATATGTGAAACGGGAGCCTATAATCAAGGTGAAATGATATTCCTTGAATCAAAAAAGGAATCTGGGGAATATAACCTTATTTATTTCCCTCAATTTAGACTAATAGAAGACAGCCCTCACCTACGCTTTAACAAAGTAACTAAAGGCTTTCAATATTATCAGAAATCTGATTCCTTATTATGGGGTAATTTATCAATAAATGAATCTGAAAGCACAATTACCAATAATAACTTCTATCGAGGCGGAGGGGGCTGCGGCATAAGCACAACCTATGTAATAACACAATCTCAACCCTCAATTGCTCAATTAAAAATCGAAGTTCAATGTCAAGAAGACAAAAAAATATCCGAATGGACAACTTACACTGAAGAGCAATATAACAACTGGCCGATATCAAATATCGAATGATTATAGAAAATACTCATTACAAGTGTTTGAGCCGCATAACGCTTGCCATAATACGCCAGCAACGCATTACGATAATGTTGATAGACCACCGAAAACACCATTGCCAATTCAGACCTAGAATGCCGAGCGTTGGTGGTCGTATTGATGGCTTTGTTATGGCTACTTTTCTGAGCGTATGGTGTTCAATTTTCCCACGCTACCGCCAAGCAAGGTATGTAGTTTTCTGCTCGTACGCATGATATACCACCAAGTGCTTAATGATAAGAGAACTTTACAAATTTATTGTTTAAAATCATATTGTTGATAGTTAACGTTGCTTTTAGAAATAGCGCCACTTTTACGTTAGACAAATGAATATGATTTTTGCTGGATCAAGCAGAGATAACTAGCTGCGCGTTGTAGAGTGGAAGGGAAATACGAATAACTGACGAGATTATGAAAGCTACCCGCTTAACTAGTGTTGGGGAAGCGGTTGCTCTTGATAAAAAGCTACTAAACAAGCAGTTAAACATCAGTGAAGCTACCATAGAATTGCCAGCCTTATCGCTTTTTACCTCTGCAAATCGCTGCCAATATTTCAGATCAACGGTAAGCGTCTAATTAAGCAGTGAGGCCTTATTCGGTCTCATTGATGTCAAAGTTCCATGGCATAAGATCGGTAAGATCATCTTGAGGTGAACGCGTTGGCAGCACTTTGAACAAGTGCGCGAAGTAGTAATATGGGTTGATGTTATTCGCTCGACACGTCATTACTAAGCTATATAAGTTAGCACTCGCAGTGGCACCTTCAACAGACGTGGAGAACATCCAGTTTTTACGACCCGTAGTAAACGGGCGGATATCTCGCTCAGTCACATTATTATCTATGCTGATATCACCATCTTCGAGATAAGTGAGCAGCTTAGGCCATTGGTTGACGGTGTAATTAATGGCTCCGCCGAGCTGACTTTTGGGCAGCACTTTTTCTTGGCTTTCAAGCAACCACTGATGGAACTTATCTAAGACTGGTTTCGATTTTTGTTGGCGTAGTTGCTGCCTTTCAACAGCATTTAACCCTTTGGCTTCTTGCTCGATACCATATAGCTTGGCGATGAAGTTGATGGCCTTTTCAATACGGCCTGACTTCTTCTTTGGTTGTGCTTTTTGCGCATCAGTAAACTTACGCCGGGCGTGAGCTAAACAACCAGCTTGGATAACATTGTTTAAACCGCTGTAGGCTTGATAACCATCGGTGAGCAAATAACCCGAGTACCCCCCTAAAAAATCTTTAACACATTGTCCTGCGCGGCTTGGCTGATAGTCGTAAATGACTACTGGCTGTTTAACGAACTCACCACTGCGATAGACCCACATGTAAGATTTGCTTTGTGCTGACCTATCTTTTTCTCGCAGCACTTGAACGGTGGTTTCATCGGCGCAGATGAGCTCTTCATTCAGTAAATGGGCTTTCATCGCTTCAATGATGACATTCACTTTGTTGCCCAGTTGAACGCACCAGTTCGCCAGTGTACCTCGGCTTAGCTCGATATCAGAACGCTTTAAAATTTCGACCTGGCGGTAAAGCGGCAGTGCATCCACATATTTTGCGGTAACAACCGCAGCGAACGCTTCAGGGCTGCCAATGCTTTTTGGGATCATATTAGCAGGCTTAGGGGCGGTAATGATTTTACTGCTGGTTTGTGTTTTTTCGCAGTGTCGGCAAGCGTATTTGRTGCGCTTATGGCGTATAACGCTGACCTTTTGAGGGATGATTTTTAGCTCTTCCGAGACGTCGGTTCCGCACTCATGTAATGGTTCATTGCAACAGTCGCAGTAAGGTGCATTGAGTGTGTGTTGCAGCACTTCACGCTCTAGCTCTTGAGGCAGAGGTTTTCGGCCTTTCTTATGATGCTTCGGTGCAGGTTTAGGCAAGGTATTTTGTTGCTCAGCTTCATTGAAGGTACCTTTGGGTTCTTTTTCACTTTTGGCAGAGAAGCGCTTAGATTTACTGAGATTAAGCTGTTCGATGAGTAACTGCATTTTGTTTTCTAGCTCAACGACTTCTTCTGCTTGAGTTTGAACGGTTTTCTCTAATGTCGCTATCGCATTATCTTTAGATTGGTTTTCCTCCTGAAGCTTGAGCAGCATCGCTTTGAGTTGTTCAACATCATCAGGAAGTTCGGTCATGTTAGGGCTCTTAATTCAATATTTTCACCTAGTCTGACAGCGAAAAAGGATCATTCAAGCCCAATATGATGATCAACATTCTAGCTCACACTTCTCGTCCATAAAGAGGCTGATGTGCTTGCGGATTTTCAAGTTTTAACCCAGAGAGCAGCCAGTTGAGTTGTTGGGTAGAGATGTGGATATGACCAGACGTCGTAGGCCTTGGCCACTTGAAGCGGCCTTTTTCTAAGCGGCGATAATAGAGCCAAAAACCATTGGTATCCCAGAACAATATTTTGATTTTATCTCGTCCTCGGTTGCAGAAGATGAACCATGCGTTACTCAATGGATCCATTTCTAGCACATCGGCCACAACGAGAGAGAGGCCATCAATCGACTTTCTCATGTCGGTAATACCTGAGACAAGATAGACAGCGCCACTTGGGATCATTGCAGCGCCTTAAGCCATGTTTGAATCTGAACCAATGAAAGTGACGTTGGCAACTCGGCTCGGAGTCCGTTAGGCAAGTGCACGACAACCATTTCCCCACTGAAAGATGGGGGATCATTCATGACCACTTGGTGAGCTACTTGTTCATCGTCGGTTTGCTTGAGCTTTTTCAGCCAGTAGTGAAAAGTGGCGTAGTTGATGTCGTGCTCTTTACAAAAATGTGGAATGGAAAGGCCACTTTCTTGTTGCTTGAAAACAATGGCCGTCCAATGTTGGTGCTTTTCTGATTGTGTCATAGTTCCTCCATTAGGCTAGAGAAACTATGACAAAGGCTTGCTGAAATTAGAATGTGTGGTTAATTAGACGCTTACTTTGTTACTAGGCCTATCGACTTAGCTCAAGCAGCTTGCCTGCCATGATGAAGTGAAATGAAAAAGTACGCTGATTAAGCGCGACAAACACCCCACTCAAGGCAGACAAATTCAAAACTATAACCACGAAAATTACTGCGCGTTTACCAACAAAATAGCGGCTACGATGATGTTAGCACTATGGTTTACCTAGAAAAAATGAACCAGAAGCGCCTGCAATATTGATTAAAAGGCAGCCCAAACTAAAGCCGCGAACATCGTCCACAATGCTATTGCTTACGGCACCACCAAAATGTAACCACTTCCCTGCCAACGCACCGATCACATTATTGAAAGCGGCTATCCTCGATAATGGTGCGGTAATGGCTGAGAAATTTAAGAACTAAGAGTACGCGGAGCATCAACCGCCACGGCCGAACCATGGTTAAAACCAAATACAGAAGTTGGTGCGGTTACCAGCGAATATTCACGCCAGTCGTTGAGACGTTTAAAAATAAGCAGCCGCTACAAACGACGAACAATTCTTACTGCATACGAATACTTCTGGAATTGACCAATGCACAGCGACAACGGAGTTAGGTACACAAAAAGAACTCAACCTCGTCTAGTAACGCCTGCAATAAGGTGTGCGTTGTACCAAGACATAAAAAAAGCACCGTAAACACAGTGCTTAATATACTAATAATGCCGAGTGTAACGCATCACCTTGATTGCTTTGTTATGTGTTGCTTCTCTGATTCTTCAGTGATATCAATACGAACCTTAATAACTCTACCAGAATATGATAACTTATAATCTTTACTTGATAACATTTCAAAATGCTCTGACGAAGTTTGAACTCGAGTTGCGCGCATACGAACACGATTAGAATCATCCTCGCTGTCACGATCACGCCTGCGCTCGCGTCTTATTGAGCTAGGAACTAACATTGTCACCTCCATTTTCTTCACCAGAACTTACTTTAACAGAGAATTTTTCTTCTAAGTCGCTTCTAAGCAAGTATAGCTCATAGATTGCTTCAGAAATAGTCACAATTATGGGCTTCATCAGTGCCATAAAATCATATTCGTTTCGCTTAGCTAAATGATTTTTATTTCGGTATAAATTTAGCACGCCATATGGTTTTTCGCCTGCTCTTTGCAAGGGAAACGATATTATCGACTGAGCGAAGTTGCCTTCACCATAGTATAGCTTTAACTCATCCTGCATAAATGAAGAAATATGCTCCATCATGTCTATTTCTTCATGAATAGCACTTTTGCAACATTCAATATATTGTGTTTCACCTGTAGCAAAGGCTTTTGAAGCTCCGGGTAAATTCTGATTAGGATAGTTGCTATTGTTACCAGTTGCGGTAACAGGTAAAGCTATAGGCGTTCTTTTTTCTGTTAAATTAAAAACACCTTGGTTTTCTGTATAATGAATATCTAAACGTCCATCAACAAACAACACTCCATCTATATCTGTTACAATACCTTCTGGAGTTGATGCCATAAAGAATCTTTCCGAGTGTTTCCACTGATACTCATTAGATTTAAACTTTTCAACTGCATCTGTAGCTTTACAATAAGCCATTACATTAACTCTGTATTCAATGCTTGGATCAAATACGGTTCCTTGAGTGTCCCATTGCTTGGTGATTCTAATAAGCCATTCATTCATTTGACAAATTAGCCCTTCACACTTGTTTATTGCAGACACTAAATCAGGCTCATTTTCATAATAGTCGTCAGAAAACTCTTTAATCTCTGATAACGTAATTCTTAAACCTAAATAAGTAGTCTCAAATTGAGCCAAATACTTCTGAGGTGGCATTGTATGAAGATAGTCCATTATAAACTTACTATTAGATGTTTGAGCATTAATCTTTTCATCTAATTCAGCCTTTCGGCTAGATAACTCTTTTTCTGAATTTCTTTCCCATTTATACCCCATAAATGCAGTTGAAAAAAACAACAACAAATAAACTACTGAAAATGATAAGTCTGCAGCAGAAACACTACCAAAGCCAACTGTCGCAAAGTCTTCATGAGAATAATCTGCGATCATCTTCTTTATTGTTTCAATTAACGAAGGCATAAAGGCACTGACAAATGCCAACAACATACCCATCGAAATTGCTTGAAATGCTTTATTTTTAATCATATATCTCCTACCTGAGCATGATTTTACAATAAATCAGGTAGTTACAACAACACATAACGCCTTGGCATAAGGTGCGCCAACGCTGAACTTACAAAACCAAATACACTTCAAACCAAAACCGCCGAGCGTTAAGCGTCACCTTAATGCCTTTGTTACCCGGCCGTTTGACTTGGGTTAAGCAGCTTGCCTGCCATGATGAAATACAATTAAAAATTGCGCTGATTAAGCGCGACAAACACCTAACTCAAGGCAGCCAAATTCAAAACTATAACCACGAAAATTACTGCGCGTTTACCCACAAAATAGCGGCTACGATGAAGTTAGCACTATGGTTTACCTAAAAAAGATGAACAAAAAACGGCTCGAATACTGATAAAAAGGCAGCCCAAACTAAAACCGCGAACATCGCCCACAATTAGAATGTTTACGGCAACCACCAAAATGTAACCACTTCCCTACCAACGAACCGACCACAATATTGAAAGCGGCTATCCTCGACAATGGTGCGGCAATAGCTGAGAAATTTAAGAACAAGTGAGTACGCAGAGCATCAACCGCCACGGCCGAACC
>NZ_JAKJSO010000034.1:0-10192 GCF_050337045.1 Photobacterium kagoshimensis
GTAATTTCCGTGTAATTTCCGTGGTTATAGTTTTGAATTTGTCAGCCTTGAGTTGGGTGTTTGTCGCGCTTAATCAGCGCCGTTTTTAATTGCTTTTCATCATGGCAGGCAAGCTGCTTAAACTAAGTCGATAGGCCTAGTAACAAAGGCATTAAGGTGACGCCTGACACTCGGCGGTTTTGGTTTGAAGTGTATTTGGTTTTGTAAGTTCAGCGTTGGCGCACCTTATGCCAGCGTTACCCGACTTKGTTSAGTTCTTTTTGCTTACTTTACTCCGCTGTTGCTGTGAGTTGGTCAATTCCAGATAAATCCGTATGCAGTTAGAATCGTTCGTTGTTCATAGCGGCTTCTTGTTTTTAAATGTCTCAACGACTTGCGTGAATGCTCGCTGGTAACCGCGCCAACTTCTGTATTTGTTTTTAACCATGGTTCGGCCGTGGCGGTTGTTATTCCGCATACTTACTCGTTCTTAAATTTCTCAGCCATTGTCTCGCCATTTTCGAGGAATGCCGCTTTTAATATTGTTGTCGGTGCGTTGGTAGGGAAGTGGTTACATTTTGGTGGTTGCCGTAGCAATCAAATTGCGGGCGATGTTCGCGGCTTGAATTTGGCTGCCTTTTTATCCGTATTCGTGCACGTTTCTGGTTCATCTTTTCTAGGTAAACCATAGTGCTAACATCATCGTAGSCGCTATTTTGTGGGTAAACACGCAGAAATTTTCGTGGTTATAGTTTTGAATTTGTCTGCCTTGAGTGGGGTGTTTGTCACGCTCAATCAGCACATTTTTTAACAGCCTTTCATCATGGCAGGCAAGCTGCTTAACCCAAGTCAAACGGCCGGGTAACAAAGGCATTAAGGTGACGCTTAACACTCGGCGGTTTTGGTTTGAAGTGTATTTGGTTTTGTAAGTTCAGCGTTGGCGCACCTTATGCCAAGGCGTTATATGCTCCCGGAGGTGTTAATTTCTTGAGGCATGGTTCGGTATTGTCTAGAATGACGCACCATATTTCTATCTCAGGTCATAAACATGAGCGACACTAACTCAAAACCAACTCTGCCAGATCACTTATCGGGTAACTCTCGTAGCCCACACTTTGTAGCAGAGTGTTTTGAACATCACATCGGTATTCGCCTTAATGGTAAAGAGCGTACTGATGTTGAAGAATATTGTATCAGTGAAGGTTGGGTAAAAATCCCGTCACCTAAAGCAAAGGACCGCTACGGTAATCCAATGCTGATTACACTAAAAGGTGAAGTAGAAGCATTCTACAAATAACTGTCTCAGTTGCCGCTTATTGTCAATGCATAGGGCAATACCAGCTCTATGTATTGCTTTCCCATCATTTTAAATAGTTCTTCCAAGTATTAAAAATACGCATATAACAAGGCAATCAAGGTGATGCGTTACACTCGGCGGTTTTGGTTCGGAGTTCGGTGTGCTTTGCTGGTCTCGGTGGGGCACACCTTATTGCAGGCGTTAGCACGTTTAATCGTGAATCTTATGGTTATAGTTAACAAATGCATCAGTTACAGTAAATTTGTTTGGTTTTGTGGTTTGCCTCGATTTTCCTGAATTAGTATCAAATGAATACCGTATGCTTTGATATGCTCATTGATTAACAAAGGTAGTCAGGTTTAGTTAATAATGTATACCAATCTTACTAAGTTTTTCTTTTGGGGTATTCTTATTGCCAATATGGTGATGGGATACTTTTCAGCAGCGCCCAAAGAAATATATATAACGGAGTCATATTTTCCACTAGTAGAAGCTTTTCAATTTCCAATTTTGGTTTTTACATTAATAGCTCTTTTTAGTTTGGGTTACAGACATTCAATTTTTAGCTATAAAGTCAATAAGCTCATTGGTTTGCTGTATGTTTCAAGCGCGGTTTATAATTTAATTATGCCTGTTATCGTGTATTGGAAACAAACGAGTAATATCAGCGTTGATGTGATTATTTTCTTTTTTACGGATTTTTGGGTATTTTGGTTACTATGGAGTAGTAAAAAATGTCAGCATTGAGTTCGGTTGGTCAGCTTCGAACTGCATCACCTCTGGGAAGTTTACTTAGCTTAGCATATAAACAAATTAGTACGAAAAACAAAGCGGAAGAAGTTTATCGGTCACTTGTTCCTTTGCTACATGAGCATATTCGTTCTGGCAAAAATATAAATGATCCTATGGTTCAAAATGCACAAGCAGTTTTAGAAGGACTATCTCCATTTGGAGCTAGGCGTCGAAACTTCAGGCGGTGGTATATAGGGTCGACGACCAAGTTACTCAGTTTGCCACATGACCCAGATGAATTAAGTATTGCATGTTGGTGGTGAGATATAATCTTAGATTATTTCTTTAGATCAAAATGTATCCTTGTTTTTATTCGCCCGACAGAAGTGGTGACCATACAGAATATGGTTTCCACGTGCTAACAAGGCCATCAATACGACCACTAACGCTCGGCATTCTAGGTATGATTGGCTGTGGTGTTTTCGGTGGTCTATAAACATTAACGTAATACGTTGTGGCGTATTATGGCAGGCGTTATAACTCTTCTGTCAATTTCATTGTTACACCTCTTACTTTGAGCACCTTCCAGAATAATCAGCTTGCCATTACGGTAACTACATATTTTGTGAGATCTTTTTGTCTGAATAATTCATAAGGAGGTTTTCAATGGTTGCACGTCCTAGTTTACTCAAAATGAAGGTAGCTTTTGCAAAGGTAAATCGAGGTGTATCAGAAGTAGGTTCAATTATCGGAGGTAAAATAAATCACAATATTAATGTGTTAACTCCTGAGCAGGGGCGATTTGAAAATGCTTGTGCTATACGTATGTCATATGCACTCAATTTTGCTGGCTATAAAGTCCCATACATCAAAAACAAGACAGTATCTGGAGGTCAAGGGAATTGGTACATCTACAGAGTTAGAGACTTAATCAATTTCTTGTATCAAAAATTTGGTGAACCAGATGTTGTGGTTGAAAGCCCAAATAGTAATAAGCTTGCTGGCTATAAGGGGATTTTAGTCGTTGATGTAGATACTTGGCTAGACGCGTCAGGACATGCAAGTATTTGGACGGGATCTAGGTGTACGGATAATTGTTACTTCCCACAAGCAAAGAAGGCTTACTTATGGAAACTGGAAGATTAGTTAGTGCGATTTTTATCGCTTTTTGTAGTCTTGGAGCTAATGCAAGCCCATTAAGTTCTCAAAGTGATGAACAATTGTTTAAGAGTTTTGCTCTTTCTTCTTGCATCGCAACTTACTATAAGGGCTCCGATGTTGCTAACGATGCTTTAACGGCAATGCAAGGTTATAGAGAGTTTTCTAATCTGTCACTAGATGCGTTCTTTGAGGTAAGTGAAGTACTACGAAGTGAAAACATGGCTGTTTATAAATCAAAAGATGGTAGAGCTATAGAGCTGGCATATTGTATAGACTTTTCTCAATCAGCAGAAGTACATGCTTTGTATATAAAGGCGAAATCAGATTTATAACAATGCAATCAAGGTGATGCATTACACTCGGCGGTTTTAGTCTGGAGTTCGGTGTTCTTGGAAGGTTCAGTGTTGGCACACCTTATTGCAGGCGTTAAATTACAGGAGAAAACTTTGAGTAATGAACTAACTATAGAATCAGTTGATATTAATAATATTACGCTTCCTTTTGAAATCATCCCAATAGGTGATAAATCAGACGCTTTAGATGATTTTTGCATTCGGACAACAGAGTGGGTTAACTATATTAGTGAGGTGCTGCTTTTTAGTCATATCGGTAGCAAAATGCCAATTACTGATTATTCAGTTAAACCTCAGATTTTCGCTCCGAGAAGGCCACGAGGGCAAGAGGCAAATGAACTTCCCACGCCAAAAATTACAATAAAAGATAAAAATTTTGACACGATTTCTCGAAATCTATCAAGAAATCTTTTTAATCACTCAGTATCACAGTTGGTAACAAATTTTGAGATTTTCTTAAATGAAATAACTGAAGATATCTTATGGCGAAATGTTGAGTTACTAGCTAATGATCAAAAGCAACTCAGTAATAAAGAAATCTTTGAGTTAGGGGACCTTGATGATATTAAAGATGCTCTGATTCAACGTAAAGTTCTAGATCATGCTATGAGTGCTTATCCAAAACGAGTTGATAGCTTTCAAAAGTTATTTCATATCGGTGTTCATTCAAAAAAATCACCGCTTCCTTTGCCTGTAGTACATGATCTAGTTGAAGTAAGAAATGTTATTCAACACAGTGGTGGTCAGTGTTCTGAACAGTATCTACAGAGAATGAGTGTTTATGAACCATCAGTGTATCAAAAGTTGCTAAGGCGTCGGCATATTCAACCCAAAATAGACTTTCAGTGGCTCCTTGTGCTGGGTATTAATATGGTTAAACTAGCGGAGTTCATTGACTTTGAAGCAGAGCAAAAATGGTCAACAACGAGGAACTGTGAAGAGTAATTTAACAAGGCAATCAAGGTGATGCGTTACACTCGGCGGTTTTGGTATGAAGTTCAGTGCGCTTTGCTGGTTCAGTGGGGCACACCTTATTGCATGCGTTACCCGACTAGGTTCAGTTCTTTTTGCTTACCTAACTCTGTTGTCGTTGTGAGTTGGTCAATTCCAGATAAATTCGTATGCAGTAAGAATCGTTCTTTGTTCATAGCGGCTTCTTATTTTTAAACGTCTCAATGAGTTGCGTGAATGTTCGCTGATAACCGCGCCAACTTCTGTACTTTGTCTTAACCATGGTTCGGCCGTGGCGGTTGATGCTCCGCGTACTCTCAATTCTTAAATTTCTTGGCTATTGCCTCGCCATTTTCGAGGAATGCCGCTTTTAATTTTGTGGTCGGTTCGTTGGCAGGGAAGTGGTTACATTTTGGTGGTTGCCGCAAATATTCGAACTGTGGGTGTTGTTCGCGGCTTTATTTGGGCTGCCTTTTAATCAATATTGGCACGCGTTTCGGGTTCATCTTTTCTAGGTAAACCATAATGCTAACTTCATCGTAGCCGCTATTTTGTGGGTAAACGCGCAGCAATTTTCGCGGTTATAGTTTTGAATTTGTCTGCCTTGAATTGCGTGTTTGTCGCGCTTAATCAGCGCAGTTTTTAATTTCACTTCATCATGGCAGGCAAGCTGCCTAACCCAAGTCGAACGGCCGGGTAACAAAGCCATTAATACGACCGCCAACGCTCGGCATTCTAGGTCTGAATTGGCTGTGGTGTTTTCGGTGGTCTATCAACATGTTCGTAATRCGTTGTGGCGTATTATGGCGAGCGTTACCCGACTTGGTTCAGTTCTTTTTGTGTACTTAACTCCGCTGTTGCTGTGAGYTGMTCAATTYCAGATAAATYCGTATGCAGTTAGAATCGTTCGTCGTTTGTAGCGGCTTCTTGTTTTTAAACGTCTCAACGACTTGCGTGAATGTTCGCTGGTAACCGCGCCAACTTCTTTATTGGGTTTTAACCATGGTTCGGCCGTGGCGGTTGATACTCCGTGTACTTACCAGTTCTTAAATTTCTTAGTTATTGCCGCGCCATCATCGAGGATAGCCGCTTTCAATATTGTTGTCGGTGCGCTGGAAGGGAAGTGGTTACATTTTGGTGGTTGCCGTAAACAGAAGAATTTCGGGCGATGTTCGCGGCTTTAGTTTGGGCTGCCTTTTAATCAATATTGGCGAGCGTTTCTGGTGCATCTTTTCTAGGTAAACCATAGTGCTAACTTTATCGTTGCCGCTATTTTGTGGGTAAACGCGCAGTGATTTTTGTGGTTATAGTTTTGAATTTGTCTGCCTTGAGTGGGGTGTTTGTCGCGCTTAATCAGCGCATTTTTAACTGCATTTCATCATGGCAGGCAAGCTGCTTAACCCAAGTCAAACGGCCGGGTAACAATGGCATTAATGTGACGCCTGACACTCGGCGGTTTTGGTTTGAAGTGTATTTGGTTTTGTAAGTAATGCGTTGGCGCACCTTATGCCAAGGCGTTACCCGACTTGGTTCAGTTCTTTTTGTGTACCTAACTCCGTAGTCGCTGCGAGTTGGTCAATTCCAGTGAAATCCGTATGCAGTAAGATTCGTTCGTCGTTTGTAGCGGATTCTTATTTTTAAACGTCTTAACTACTTGCGTGAATGTTCGCTGGTAACCGCGCCAACTTCTGTATTTGCTTTTAACCATGGTTCGGCTGTGGCGGTTGTGACTAGGTGTTTAAAATGTTCTTAAACTTCTCAGCTATTGACGCGCCATCATCGAGGAATGCCGCTTTCAATAGTGTAGTCGGTGCGCTGGCAGGGAAGTGGTTACATTTTGGTGGTTGCCGAAAGAAATAGAATTGTGGGCGTGGTTCGCGGCTTTAGTTGGGCTGCCTTTTAATCAATATTGGCGAGCGTTTCTGGTTCATCTTTTCTAGTTAAACCATAGTGCTAACTTCATCGTAGCCGCTATTTTGTGGGTAAACGCGCAGTAATTATCGTGGGTATAGTTTTGAATTTGTCTGCCTTGAGTTAGGTGTTTGTCGCGCTGAATCAGTGCTGTTTTTAACTGCCTTCCATCATGGCAGGCAAGCTGCTTCACCCAAGTCGAACGGCCGGGTAACAAAGCCATTAATACGACCACCAACGCTCGGCATTCTAGGTCTGAATTGGCTKTRGTGTTTTCGGTGGTYTATCAACATKWTCGTAATACGTTGTGGCGTATTATGGCGAGCGTTATGGCTCAGAAGTGATTTAACTCGCATATGTATCCACACAGTTACTTGATATGCATCTGTGTTTGTATGGTTCTGTCTTTTACTGTTATAAGGAGAGAATGCGTGATGAATACTCCCATCTTAAATATGCGTGATGATCGTAAAGAAAGTATTGTTAAGAATACTCCTGCAATTTTTGAAATTGCATCTAATGAAAATGCTAATGGGTCGGCACCTTGGTTTGAAGCTGACTCTCAAAGCGAAGTTGGACGGTGGTGTGGCCCAATAATTCAAATATCAAAAAAACATGGTGTTGATCCTCGATTGACTATGGCAATTATGTACATGGAAACTACTCATGGCTATTATGAGAGGCTTTATCCTGATTTTTTAGAAGATGTGTTTCCTTTAAGAAAAAGTGTATTGCCAATGAATATCCATTACAAATACTGGCGAAAATTGGGAGTTACAAAAAATAGTCTCAACTGCCCCCACTATAATATTGAGTTTGGTGTGATAATTCTAAAGCGTATACAAGAGCGTATTAATAATCCGACAATAGCAAAAATAGCTTCAATATATAACTTTATTGGAGCCGAGAAAGTAACTGACTATGGTGCAAGAGTTTCAAAGGTTTATTTAACTCAACCTTGGAAATCAAAGGGTTGTACACAATGAAAAACTTATTAATATTTGCGGTCATTGTTTCTATCATTATTGCCAGTATAGTTTTATCTATTGCCATTGAGCATAATACAATGGAAGTCTTTTGCAAAGAAATCGATACTAGTGAATGCAGTTTTGATTATTTCTATGCGATTTTTATTTGGTTGACATGGTTTATCCCAACATTTGTGGCACAATCGGCAGTATATTGGCTTGTTCTGTCTTTAGTTAAACGCTTTAGTAACAGAGGCTTGAAGCCATAACAAGGCAATCAAGGTGATGCGTTTTACTCGGCAGTTTTGGTATGGAGTTCGGTGCGCTTTGCCACTTCAGTGGGGCACACCTTATTGCTGGCGTTACCCGACTTGGTTCAGTTCTTTTTGTGTACTTAACTCCGCTGTTGCTGTGAGTTGGTCAATTCCAGATAAATTCGTATGCAGTTAGAATAGTTCCTCGTTTGTAGCGGCTTCTTATTTTTAAACTTCTCAACGGCTTGCGTGAATGTTCACTGGTCACCGCGCTAACTTCTGTATTGGTTTTAACCATGGTTCGGCAGTGGCGGTTGATGCTCCGCGTACTGACCAGTTCTTGAATTTCTCAGCTATTACCGCGCCATCATCGAGGATGCCGCTTTCAATATTGTGGTCGGTGCGTTGGTAGGGAAGTGGTTACATTTTGGTGGTTGCCGCAAATATTTGAACTGTTGGTGTTGTTCGCGGCTTTAGTTGGGCAGCCTTTTAATCAACATTGGCGAGCGTTTCTGGTTCGTCTTTTCTAGGTAAACCATAGTGCTAACTTTATCGTAGCCGCTATTTTGTGGGTAAACACGCAGTAATTTTCGTGGTTATAGTTTTGAATTTGCCTGCCTTGGGTTAGGTGTTTGTCGCGCTTAATCAGCGTCTTTTTTAATTGCATTTCATCATGGCAGGCAAGCTGCTTAACCCAAGTCAAACGGCCGGGTAACAAAGGCATTAAGGTGACGCTCAACACTCGGCGGTTTTGGTTTGAAGTGTATTGGGTTTAGTAAGTTCAGCGTTGGCGCACCTTATGCCAAGGCGTTATGGCTACAAAATATAGTCGTATTTGAAGCTCGATGAACTGAAATATTGGCAGCGATTTGCATAGGTTAAAAAGCGATAAGGCTGGTAATTCTATGGTAGCTTCGCTGATGTTTAACTGTTTGTTTAGTAGCATCTTATCAAGAGCAACTGCTTCCCCAACGCCAGTTAAAGGGGGCTTTCATAATTTCGTCAGTTATTCGGATTCCCCTTCCACTCTACAACGCACAGCGAGTTATCTCTGCTCGATCCAGCAAAAATCATATTCATTTGTCTAACGTGAAAGCAGCGCTATTTCTGACGGCAACGTTAGCTATTAACAATATGATTATTAACAATAAAATAGTAAAGTGCTCTTATCGTTAAGCACTTGGTGGTATATCATGCGTGCGAGCAGAAAATCACACACTTTGCTTGGCGGTAGCGTGGGAAAATTGAACACCATACGCTCAGAAAAGTAGCCATAACAAAGCCATCAATACGACCCTCAACGCTCGGCATTCTAGGTATGAATTGGCTACGGTGTTTTCGGTGGTCTATCAACATTACCGTAATACGTTGCTGGCGTATTATGGCAAGCGTTATGTGTTTGTGCGTAATTAAGAGGGAGCGTTAGGTGAGATTAAAGGAAAAGGTTCAGTATAAACTACTGCCAAAAATTGTTGATAAGTACATTGAATTCAAAAATATGCGCATTGAACAAAATCTACGTCGGCTCGGTATTACTTCAATTTTGGTGGATAACACAGTTTTATTTCATGGTGTTACACACGAAACTGCATGGGTGTCAAACGGGAAAAAAAAGTGGGGAGATACTGAAGTAGAAACTGGTTCCCTTTCTCGGATTCCAGTACATGAAGAAGGGTGTGAAGGCCGAGAATACACTTCAATCAAGTATCTACCTAGTATTATTGATCTTGCGAGGCGTGAGGTTCTTGAGTTATGTCTTTCTGATGAATTGAAAGATGAGCAGCTGACTCAACCTATGGGAAGATTTAGAGGGTACGGAATATTTGATAGTTCGCTATTCAAAGGGCTTAATATGCGAGTTATCCATGACCCTGATTATACATTTGCTATCGGTGCTGGCTGCAGAAGTCTTGAAGAGCAAAGAAAAGATAGGCTTGCATCAAAATTAGACCCACTATACCGGGACCTAATTGATGTCTTAGGTAAGAAGAATTCGCAGGATATTTGGCATATTGTCACAGCCGAAAGGAATGATTGTTACTGCTTTTTAACTATGGATTTTAGGCTGGTCAAAAATCTGGAAGCTCAGAAGAATAATCCCGTGGTTAAATCACTAAAAACTAAGGTTTTGACGCCCGAACAACTTGGCAAAGAATTTAATCTTCCTACCATTTCTCCTAGACTATATTCATACCATTTAGCTGATTGTCCAGTAAATACTGAGTTCAATTGGCACAATTCAAAACGACAGAAACCGAAAAAAAACACATAACAAAGGCATTAAGGTGACGCTGGACGCTCGGCAGTTTTGGTTTGAAGTGTAATTGGTTTAGTAAGTATGGCGTAAGCGCACCTTATGCCAAGCGTTATGCGCTAAAGCTAAGTGCTTACACCAGAGTCGAAAAGTGAGAGAAAAGTCATATTATGCAAAGTCGGAATATGCTTTCTTAATAACCTAATTCCACGTAGGTTAATGATAGTTTTGAAAGTAATTTTTGTTGATGCAGAAAATGTAGGATTAAAACCTTTAGATGACATTAATGTTTCTGTTTTAGATAAAGTTCTAGTCTTTTCTAATGATGAAAC